>NZ_JBSGBF010000007.1:0-126399 GCF_053601115.1 Streptomyces sp. NPDC004788 | reverse complement strand
GGCCGCCGCGCGGACCCCACGTACCGCGCGGCGCCCTCGTCGACGTATGAGTGAGGCGCGAGCCCGCGGGCTCAGGCCTTCTTCTTGGACCTGTCGAGCACCATCACCAGACCGGCGATGACCAGGAACAGCAGGATCGGCAGACCCACGTACAGGCCGAGGGTCTGGGCGACACTCAGCCCCGGGGCCGGGTCGTCACCGTCGTCGCGGGTCAGCGCGAGCGCGGGGGACGACATGAGCAGCATCATCAGCGTCGTACCGGCCGCGACGGCGCCGGCGCGCAGGGCGTTCTTCTTGTCCACGGTGCAAAAGTAGCGAACACCTAAACGGAGCGCGCGCCCGGGGGTGCCGTACGGGCGCGCACGCCCCCTCCGCCCTCCTCCGCGACCCGCTCCGCGACCGTCCGCAGCAGGTCGTGGGCGCGTGGCGAGGCGGCCAGTTGCTCCAGGGTGACGGGCTGTCCGTCGGGGCCGGCGACCGGCAGCCGCCAGTTGGGGTACTGGTCCCAGGTGCCCGGCAGGTTCTGCGGCCGGCGGTCGCCCACCGCGTCCGGCAGCCACACGCCGACCATCCGGGCCGGGGTGGCGGCCAGGAAGCGGTGGAAGGCGCGGACCTCGGCGGCCTCGTCGCCCGGTCCCTCGGGGAGGAACCCGAGCCGTTGCAGCACGGCCAGCCACTCGGCGGTCTCGGCGCCGTCCCGGCCGCGCTCCCGCTCCAGGTCGCCCGTGAGCAGCCCGAGCCGGTGGCGGAGCGTCACGTGGTCGCCGGTGAGCCGCGCCGCGGTGGACGGCAGGTCGTGGGTGGTCGCGGTGGCCACGCAGCCAGCCCGCCACTCCTCCGGCGCCAGCGGCCGCCCGCCGCCCGTCCAGTCGCGCTCGAACCACAGCACCGACGTGCCGAACACCCCGCGCCGCGCGAGCACCTCCCGCACACCCGGCTCGACGGTGCCCAGGTCCTCGCCGACGACCGCCGCCCCGGCCCGGTGGGCCTCCAGGACGAGGAGCGCGAGCATGGCCTCGGAGTCGTACCGGACGTACGTGCCCTCGGTCGGCTCCAGGCCCTCCGGCACCCACCACAGCCGGAACAGGCCCATCACGTGGTCGATGCGCAGCGCGCCCGCGTGCCGCAGGAGTTCGCGGAGCAGTCCGCGGTACGGGGCGTAGCCCTCGGCGGCGAGCGCGTCGGGGCGCCAGGGCGGCAGGCCCCAGTCCTGGCCACGGGCGTTGAACGCGTCGGGCGGGGCGCCGACGGACATGCCGGCGGCGAAGACGTGCTGCTGCGCCCAGGCGTCGGAGCCGTCCGGGTGCACGCCGACGGCCAGGTCGTGGACGATCCCGACCGGCATCCCGGCCGCGCGCGCGGTGCGTGCCGCGTCGGCGAGCTGGCCGTCCGTCAGCCAGGCGAGCCGGCAGTGGAAGTCGACCCGTTCGGCGAGCTCGGCGTCGGCCCGTACGACGGCCTCGGCGGTGCGGGGACTGCGCAGCTCCTCGGGCCAGCGGCGCCACTGGTGGCCGTGCCGCTCGGCGAGCGCCTGGTAGGTGGCGTGGTCCTCCAGGGCGCGGCCGCGCTCGGCGAGGAAGTCGCGGTAGGCGGCCCGGCGGCCGGGGCCGAGCTCCACGGTGTGGATCAGCTCCAGGGCACGCCGCTTGGCGTCCCAGACGGCGTCCCGGTCGATCAGGGCGCCCTTGCGGAGGACCCGTTCGCGCTGCTCGGCGGCGTCGCCGAGGATCCGGTCGAGCTCGCCCTGGCGGGCCGGGTCGACGTACGCGTACTCGGGCAGGTCCTCGATCCGCAGATGCACCGGATCGGGGAAGCGGCGCGAGGACGGGCGGTACGGGGAGGGGTCGCTCGGCGCGCCGGGCACGGCCGCGTGCAAGGGGTTGACCTGCACGAATCCTGTGCCGTGGGTGCGGCCGGCCCAGTCGGCGAGCTCCCGCAGGTCGCCGAGGTCGCCCATGCCCCAGGAGCGGGCGGAGAGCAGGGAGTAGAGCTGGACCAGCAGGCCGTGGACGCGGGCCGGCGGCTGGGGGGCGCGGGCGGGCGCCACGACGAGGGTGCTGGTGGAGCGGCGGCCGTCGGGGGCCTCGGCGACGAGCCGGTGCACGCCCAGGGGCAGGTCCGGGGGCAGCTCGGGCTGGCCGGGTCTGCACGGCACGGTGAGGGTCCGCCCGTCCTCGGTGGTGACGGTGATCCGGGTGCCGGGCGGCAGGCCGCCGGGCGGGCCCGGGGGCTCCTCGCCCTCGGGCGGGCCCGGGGGCTCCTCGCCCCGCCACCGGACCAGGGTGGGCGGCAGCAGCCGCTCGCGGCCGGCCCGTTCCGCCGCGCCGAGGGCCGCGGCGACCGCCGCCGGGGTGGACGCGTCGACGTCCAGGGCGCGCAGGACGGCCACCACGGTGGCCTCGGGCACGGTGACCGTGACGCCCGCCGAGGGGGCGTACTCGGTGGCGACTCCGTGCAGGGCGGCGAGACGGGCCAGGGTCACGTCACACTCCGGGGGACTCCGAACCGCCCGCGGTGGCGCGGGCGGTGGGTTCGCTGGTGAGGGGGGCCGCCTCGATGAGCGGCGGTTCGCTGGTGAGGGGCGCGGTGTCGGCGAGGGGCGGTTCGCTGGTGAGCGGGGTGCCCTGCCGCGGGATCCCTATCCGTTTGCCGCGGGTGCCGCGGATGTGGTCGGTCTCGTGGTCGGTGGCGGTCACGGGGTCTCCGGGTTCGTCTCGACAGGTGCGGTATGCCGCGGGGGCAGCAGGAGGAGCCCTACCCACCGCTCCCCGTTTTACCGGCGGAATTCGGCGAAACGGTGCCAGCTCGCCGAAAGGCCACCGGGCAATGCGGACAGTTCGACCACGCGCATTGACACTCCGTCGGATCGAGTGGTGGGCTCGTAATCCACTTGTGACCCAAGGGGGCACAACCGTTCAAGGGTGAAGGGAGTCGCGCGTGCACCTCGGAGGCGGGACCGGACGTGCCGGACGCGGGAAGCGGACCGCGACGGCCGTGGCGGTCGCGGTGATCGGCGGGCTCCTCGGCGGTGTCGTACCGGGCGGCGCGTACGCGGCCCCGGGCGCCCCCTCCCCCGCCACCGTCCCCGACCAGCCCGCCGCCGACCAGCCCGGCGCCGACGCCACCCCCGCGGTCTGGCCCCGGCCCCAAGCGCTGACCGCCACCGGCGGCCCCGGCGTCACGCTCGGCACCGAGGTCACCCTGCTCGCGGCCCCGGACGCCGATCCGTACGCGGTCGGCGCGCTGCGCGAGCTGCTGCGGGCGGCCGGGGTGCGGACCGTGCACGAGGCGCTGCCGGGGCGCGGCGCGGTGATCCGGATGGGCGGCACCGCCGAGACGCAGGCGGCGCTGCGGGCCCTGAAGGCGCCCGAGCGGGGCGACCTGCCGTCCGGCGGCTACCGGCTCGCGACCGGCCGCCTCCAGGGCCGGGACACGGTCGCGCTCGACGGCGGCGGCGGCGACGGCCTCTTCCACGCCGTGCAGACGCTCCGTCAGCTCCTCGGCCCCGCGCCCCGCGGCACCCTGCCCGGCGTCGTCGTGCGCGACTGGCCAGCCACCGCCGTCCGCGGCCTCACCGAGGGCTTCTACGGGCGCCCCTGGTCGCCCGCCGAACGGCTCGCCCAGATCGACTTCATGGGCCGCACCAAGCAGAACCGCTACCTCTACGCCCCCGGTGACGACCCGTACCGCCGGGCGCTGTGGCGCGAGCCCTACCCGGCCGCCGAACGGGCCGCCTTCCGGGAGCTGTCCGCGCGAGCCGAGGCCAACCACGTCACGCTCGCCTGGGCCGTGGCGCCCGCGCAGGCCATGTGCCTGTCCTCGGACGCGGACGTGGCCGCGCTGAACGACAAGATCGACGCGATGTGGGCGCTCGGAGTGCGAGCCTTCCAGCTGCAGTTCCAGGACGTCAGCTACAGCGAATGGTCCTGCGACGACGACGCCGACGCCTTCGGCAGCGGCCCCGGCGCCGCCGCCCGCGCGCACGCGCACGTGGCCAACGCGGTCGCCGCGCACCTGAGGGTCACGTACCCGGGCGCCGCGCCGCCGCTGTCGCTGGTGCCGACCGAGTACTACCAGGACGGCGCCACCGACTACCGCACGGCGCTCGCCGACGCGCTCGACCCGCGCGTGGAGGTGGCGTGGACGGGCGTCGGCGTGGTGCCGCGCACCATCACCGGCGGCGAACTGGCCGGGGCGAAGGGCGCGCTGCGCCACCCGCTGGTCACCATGGACAACTACCCGGTCAACGACTACGCCCAGGACCGGCTCTTCCTCGGCCCCACCACCGGCCGCGAGCCGGCCGCGGCCGTCGGCTCCGCCGGCTTCCTCGCCACCGCCATGGAGCAGGCCGCCGCCTCCCGCGTCGCCCTCTTCACCACCGCCGACTTCGCCTGGAACCCGAAGGGCTACCGGCCCGACGCGTCCTGGCGCGCCGCCGTCGACGAGCTGGCCGGCCCCGACCCGGCCGCCCGCGAGGCGCTGCGGGCGCTCGTCGGGAACGGCGCGAGCTCGATCCTCGCCCCGAACAGCGAGTCGGAGTACCTGAAACCGCTGACGGCCGCCTTCTGGGCGGCGCGCACGAGTCCCGACCCGGCCGTACGGGAGAAGGCGGCGCGCGAACTGCGGGCCGCGTTCACCGTGATGCGTCAGGCGCCCGCACGCCTCAAGGGCACGGCGGACGGCGCGCTCGGCACCGAGGCCGGGCCGTGGCTCGACCGGCTCGCCCGGTACGGCGCGGCGGGCGAGACGGCCGTCGACATGCTGCTCGCCCAGGCGCGCGGCGACGGCGCCGGGGCGTGGCGGGCCCAGCTGGAGCTGGAGCGGCGGCGCGCCGAGCTGCGGCCGGGGCAGCCGGGCAGTCAGGTGACCGTCGGCAAGGGCGTCCTGGACGCCTTCCTCGCCCGCGCGGCGGCCGAGTCGGCGGCCTGGACGGGCGCGGACCGGCAGCGCCGCCCCGATGTGAAGCCGGAGGCGGCGGCGCCGGACGGCTCGTACACCGTCCGGCTCGACCGCTCGCGGCCGCTGACGGCCCTGACGGTGATGACCGACCCGGGTTCCGCGGCGGGCGGCGGGCCGGTCGGCTTCGTGGAGGCGTACGTACCGGGCGAGGGCTGGCGCCGGATCGGCCCGCTCACCGCCTCCGGCTGGACCCAGGCCGATCTGAAGGGCCTGCGGGCGGACGCGCTGCGCGTCGTCTGGGACGGCGCGCCGGGGCGGGTGCGCTCGCTGGTGCCGTGGTTCGCCGACGAGCCGCGCGCCGGCCTCGAACTGGCCCGCACCGAGACGGACGCCGAGATCGGCGGCCCCGCGCAGCGGGTGGACGTGACCCTGGTGGGGCGCAGCGCGGGCGAGGTGCGCGGGCCGCTCGCCGCCCGCCCGCCGAAGGGCATCACGGTCCGCCTGCCCAAGGAGGCCACGGTGCTCCGCGGCTCGAAGTCGGTCGTCCCCCTGGAGGTGTCGGTCGCGGCGGACGTGCCGTCCGGTTCGTACGCCGTGCCCGTGTCGTTCGAGGGCGAGGAGCGGGTCCTGACCGTGCGGGCCTTCCCGCGTACCGGCGGCCCGGACCTGGCCCGTACGGCCACGGCCTCGTCCTCCGGCGACGAGACGCCCGACTTCCCCGCCGCGTACGCCCTGGACGGCGACCCGGCGACCCGCTGGTCCTCGCCCGCGGAGGACGGCGCCTGGTGGCAGATGGAGCTGGCGGAGCCGGCCCGGGTGGGCCGCGTGGTGCTGCACTGGCAGGACGCGTTCGCCTCCCGCTACCGGATCCAGGTCTCCGCCGACGGCCGCGTCTGGCGCACGGCGGCGACGGTCCGGGACGGCCGGGGCGGGGTGGAGTCGGTCCGGATGGACGCGCCGGACACGCGTTTCCTGCGGGTGCAGGGGGACGCGCGCGGCTCGGAGTACGGCTACTCGCTGTGGGCGGTGGAGGCGTACGCGGTGGAGGAGGCGCCGGTGCCGGAGCAGACGGCGGAGGAGCCGGGCGCGGAGCCCGACCCCTCGTAGCCTCCGAACGTCGAAGGCCCGGCTCAACCCGTCGTCACGGCCCCCCGGGGAGTCTTCCCCTGAGGAACGGTGGCGACCGAGTCGATCCGGGCCAGGACGTCGTCCGCGCCGTACGGCTGGAGGTAGGGCAGCCAGCGCGGGTCGCGATGGCCGGTGCCGATGATCCGCCAGGCCAGTCCGGTCGGCGGGGCGGGTTGGTGATGGAGCCGCCAGCCCAGCTCGCGCAGGTGCCGGTCGGCCTTGACGTGGTTGCAGCGGCGGCAGGCCGCCACCACGTTGTCCCAGGCGTGCGTCCCCCCGCGGCTGCGTGGCACGACGTGGTCGACGCTGGTTGCGACGCCACCGCAGTACACGCAGCGCCCGCCGTCGCGGGCGAACAGGGCTCTGCGGGTCAAGGGAACGGGCCCCCGGTAGGGGACCCGCACGAACCGCTTCAGCCGCACCACACTGGGCGCGGCGACGACACGGCTCTCGCTGTGCAGGAAGGCGCCGGACTCCTCCAGGCAGAGGGCCTTGTTCTCGAGGACGAGGACGAGCGCGCGGCGGAGCGGTACGACGCCGAGTGGCTCGTACGACGCGTTGAGGACCAGGACATGCGGCACGGATGCCTCCTATGACGCCGGCGGCGCGTGGCTCGCGCCGGGACGAAACTGCAACCAGTCTCTCCTCATGCCGGGCCGGTGCGCCACCACGTGCGGGTAATGCCCCTGAGGTGTTCTCGACCACATCGGCGCGCTCACGGGAGTCTTCCCCGGCCGTGGCCCGTCTTCCCTCTTGCACATGTGCGCCGAGGCGCCGGGGGCACCGCGCGTCCCCCGCTAGTGTGGATGGATTGCGAACACCTGCCTGGAGGTCCCCCGTGCCCGCCGTGTCCTGGTCCGCCGCCCTGCTGGCCGCCGACGATCCGACGCAAGTACCGGTGACCCTTGACGAAGCGGCCGAGCGGGCGACGGACGCCGCGGGCTGGGTCGAGCAGAACTGGTCCACCTGGCTGAACACCGGCCTGAAGATCGTCCTCATCCTGGTCGTGGCGTTCACCCTGCGGATGCTGGTCCGCAAGGCGCTCACCAAGCTGATAGACCGCATGAACCGGTCGGCCCAGGCGGTCGAGGGCACGGCCCTCGGCGGCCTCCTCGTCAACGCGGAGCGCCGCCGCCAGCGCTCGGAGGCGATCGGCTCCGTGCTGCGGTCCGTCGCCTCCTTCCTCATCCTCGGCACGGCCGGCCTGATGGTGCTCGGCGCCTTCAAGATCGACCTGGCGCCGCTCCTCGCCTCGGCCGGTGTCGCCGGTGTCGCCATCGGCTTCGGCGCCCGCAACCTCGTCACGGACTTCCTCTCCGGCGTCTTCATGATCCTGGAGGACCAGTACGGCGTCGGCGACTCCATCGACGCGGGCGTCGCCTCCGGCGAGGTCGTCGAGGTGGGACTCCGGGTCACGAAGCTGCGTGGCGTCGACGGCGAGATCTGGTACGTCCGCAACGGCGAGATCAAGCGCATCGGCAACCTCAGCCAGGGCTGGGCCACGGCCGGCGTCGACATCACCGTCCGCCCGACCGAGGACCTGGACCAGGTGCGCGCGGTGATCGCCGAGGCCGCGGACCTCATGTCCAAGGACGAGCCCTGGAACGAGCGCCTGTGGGGCCCGATCGAGGTCCTCGGCCTCACGGAGGTCCTCCTCGACTCCATGACCGTCCGCGTCTCCGCGAAGACCATGCCCGGCAAGAAGCTCGGCGTCGAACGCGAACTGCGCTGGCGCATCAAGCGCGCCCTCGACGCGGCCGGCATCCGCATCGTCGGCGGCCTCCCGCCCCAGCCGACCCCGGAAGCCGCCCCGAAGGCCGACCCCACGGCCGCCATGTCGGCCCCGTCCGTCTTCGCCTCCCCGTCGTCGCCGCAGTCGGCGGCGGCGACGCCGCTGCCGAAGGCGGACCTGGGCAAGTAGCGAATTCCGGTACCGCCCGGTCCCATGTGGCCGTAGGGTCCGCCCCATGTCCCCGAGAATCAAGCTGGCCCTGCGGCTGTACGCGACCCCGGTGATCGGCACCTTCGTGCTGGCCCTGCACCACAAGCTGACCACGGGAAGCTGGACCTTCCCGGTGCTCTTCACGGTCCCCGTCCTCGCCTGGGTCAGCTGGATCTTCTGGCAGCAACGCAATCCGGAGGCGGTGGCCCGCCTGGAGGCCCGCCGGGCGGAGCGGATGCTGAGCAAGACGGGCAAGTGACCCGGGCCGGCCCGGGTGCCGTACGACGAAGGGGCGCCCCGCGTCGTACCAGGCTCGCGGGGCGGGCGTTGCGTTTCTCGGCAACGTGCGGCCGCCCTCACTCCGAGTGTGGCCCCCTCCGCCGGCCCCTCAAGGGCGCTCCTTCGTCGCGTCGCTGCGCGATGGGCTTCGCCCACCCTTGACCGCCCGGCTCCGGCGGCCTTTTCACACTCGGAGGGCGGCCGGGGGCGGGGCCGGCGGGGCGGTTCGGGTATCGCTGCCGCCGTAGGCGGGCCGGCGGGCCGGTGGTGGGTGGGCTTCGGGTATCGCTCCCGAAGGGAGTTGTCTTCCAGGCCGGTGGGGTGGGGCTCGGTCAGTGGCGGGGTCGGTGATTCCGTCTCCGCCGCCGCGGGGTGCGCGGCAGTGGAATGGGGTGCCCGATCCCGGCTCAGCGGCTCCCCGTCACTCTCCGGCCGGGCCTCATGCCCCGCTGGTCACTCCGAGTGGGTGGTGAGGCGAACCCTAACTCCGCCATCAACCACCGCAGTCCGCCACGGCATCGCCCCCAGCCCCGCCAGAACGGCCCCGCCGCAGGTTCATGGCGGAGAAAGGGCTCGCGACGGCTGGGTTCGAGCAGCCCTAAGTACGCCACACTCCCGAATCACCGCCCCCGGTGGGGCGGAAGGGGACGTCTGTGACTCCCGAGACGGTTCATGGCGCGGTTAGGGTTCGTCGCCCCTCCCCCCACCGCGAATGACCAGCGGGGCATGAACCCCAACCAGACGGCAGCAGCCAGCCGCTGAGCCGGGAATGGGCACCCCATTCCACGTCCGCGCACCCCGGGACGGCGGATACGCACCCACCCGCCCCGGCCACAAACCCAGCCCCCACCCACCGGGCAGCACGAACCCTCAAGCAGGAGCGATACCCGAAGCCCACCCACCACCGGCCCGACAGCCCGGCGACGGCGGGAGCGATACCCGGACCCCCGCGCGGCCCCGCCCCCCGGCCGCCCTCCGAGTGTGAAAAGGCCGCCGGAGCCACCGGGTCAAGGGTGGGCGAAGCCCATCGCTTGCGACGCGACGAAGGAGCGCCCTTGACGCGGTGGCGGAGGGGGCCACACTCGGAAAGAGGGCGGCCGCACGTTGCCGACGCAGGCAACGCCCGCCCCGACCGCCTCGTACGCCGCGACGCCGGACGCCCTCCGTCTCGTACAACCGCACCGGGGGTGCCGGTCAACGGCCGAGCCGGCCGCCCTTGACGCTCGCGACGAACGAGGAGAACGCGGCGGCGGAGAGGTCGAGGACCGGGCCGGTCGGGTTCTTGGAGTCGCGGACGGGGACGAGGCCGCGCGAGGCGGCGAGGTTGGCGGCGACCTGGACGCAGTTGCCGCCGTTTTCGCTGTAGGAAGACGTGAACCAACGGGGGGATTCGGTCGTCACCACATGCCCTTTCGTGCCTGCTCAATCATGGCCACGGATGCCGCCTGCGAAGGGGCTTCGGCCTGGAGTTGATGGTAGGCCGTCAGGGTGGGGACAACCGCAGTGGTATCGCGCTCAAGGTGCCCCCGCTGCGAGGACTCCGCGTACGACATGAGCGAGCGGTCCGGCAGCGTCAGCACCACGATGGGCAGGCTGAACGGCCGTCGGTCCCCCATGGCGAACGGGGCCACTTGGAGCACCGTGTTCGGCTGCTCGGCGAACTCGATGAGCCGGTCGAACTGGGCGTCCATCACACCGGGCCCGCCGATGGGCCGCCGGATGCAACTCTCGTCCAGCACCACGAAGATCAGAGGCGGAGGCGTCCGAAGGAACGCCGCCTGCCGTTCTGCTACGAGGGACACTCGCTCAGCCGCCTGCTCGGGTGTGGACGCTCCGCGTCTGACGGCGCTATCGGCAATGGCGGCCGCGTACTCGGGAGTCTGAAGCTGACCGGGGATGACGCCGACTTCGTACAGCCGGATCTCCGCCGCACGCCCCTCGTACCCCACGAACTCGGGGAAGCCCTCCAGCAGTGCTCCATGCCGGATCTCTCGCCACTGCCGTTCGAACGTGTCAGCGGTTCCCTCCATGCCGAATACGCGATCCGCACTGCGCACGTCGAGTGGACCGCCGAGCCGGCGCACGTACGTCCGCCCACAGAGGACGAGCGGAAACGCATCACGGTCTCCGCCCCCGTCCCGAACCGGCCCCGGACTGCCCGTCCTGCGCCGCGCTCGTCCAGTGGTTCGACCACTACATGCGCACGGGGCCGCAGCACGACGAATCGGCGGCCGTCGACTGCGTGGTGGAGATCCGGAACCACCCTCACAGCCCACCCAAGATGACGATCAAGGAGTTCCCGGCCGGGAGCTGCGGATGAGCGGACGGGGCCCGCGCGGAGCGCGACGGGCCCCGTCCGCCGACCCGGTCGGCACCTGAACGGGGTATTGACGACCCGCTGACGTCCGCCTTACCTTCCTCCCAAACCAATAGGAAACTTTCCTAACAGTGCAGTCGCAGTCCGCGCAGGCAGACAGGTGGAGCGTCATGGCCGGTACTCCCACCGGAACCCCGGGCACCCCCGGAACCCCCGGCACCCCCGGCACCCCCCGCGTGCTGCGGGCCATGAACGACCGGGCCGCGCTCGAACTGCTGCTGGCCCACGGGCCGCTCTCCCGCACCCGCATCGGCAAGCTGACCGGGCTGTCCAAGCCCACCGCCTCCCAGCTCCTCGCCCGGCTCGAAGCCGCCGGGCTCGTCGTCGTCACGGGGACCACCGAAGGGCGGCCGGGGCCCAACGCCCAGCTCTACGGGGTGAATCCGGGGGCCGCGTACGCCGCCGGGATGGACGTGACGCCGGAGCGGATCCATGCCGCCGTCGCCGATGTCACCGGGCAGGTCGTCGGGGAGTTCCGGGTGGCGACGCCCGGGCGGGCCGGCGCCGAGGGCGGCGTCGTGCGGCAGGTGGCGGCGGCGCTCGACGGGGCCGTCAAGGAGGCCGGGCTCGGGCTCGGGGACGTACAGCGGCTGGTGATCGGGACGCCCGGCGCGTTCGATCCGGCGACCGGGCGGCTGCGGTACGCCTCGCACCTGCCGGGCTGGCACTCGCCCACGCTGCTCGACGAGCTGGCGGTCGCGCTGCCGATGCCGTTCGAGTACGAGAACGACGTCAACCTGGTCGCGATCGCGGAGCAGCGGCTCGGCGCGGCGCGCGACCACGAGAACTTCGTGCTGTTGTGGAACGAGACCGGACTCGGCGCGGCCCTGGTCCTCGGCGGCCGGCTGCACCGCGGGTTCACCGGCGGCGCCGGTGAGGTCGGGTTCCTGCCGGTGCCCGGGACGCCGCTCGTGCGGCACGTGGCGAAGGCGAACTCCGGCGGCTTCCAGGAGCTGGCGGGCGTGCAGGCCATCCCGCGGATCGCCAGGGCGTGCGGGATCGAGACCCGCGAGCAGCCGTACGTGGAGACCGCGGCCGGGCTGCTCGCGCACGCCGCCGCGCACCACGCCGAGGACGAGCGTCACGCCCGGCTCCTCGACGTCTACGCCGAGCGCCTCGCCACCGGACTCGCCGCGCTCGTCGCCGTACTCGACCCGGAGCTGATCGTGCTGTCCGGCGCGGCGATCAGCCCCGGCGGGGAGCCGCTGCGCGCCCGTGTCCAGGCCCAGCTCGCCGATCTCGCGGCCGCGCGGCCGCGGCTCGTCCTCGCCGCCGTCGAGCGGCACCCCGTCCTGCGCGGGGCCCTCGAATCCGCCCTCGCCGCCACCCGCGACGAGGTCTTCGACACCTCTCGGTAAGCACCGTCCCCTCGTCCCGCCCGTCCAGGGAGAACCCGCCATGCCCGCACGCCCCCGCCCCCGTCCACGCCGGCTCGCCGCCGTACTCGCCGCCACCTCCTCCATAGCCCTGTTCGCCTCGGCCTGTACGGGCTCCGCGAACAACGCCGCCACCGACGACCCGAACGCCCAGGTGACGATCACCTTCTGGCACGGCTGGTCGGCGCCGTCCGAGGTGAAGGCGATCAACGACAACATCGAGCGCTTCGAGAAGGCGCACCCGAACATCAAGGTCGACGTCGTCGGCGGCATCAACGACGACAAGCTCAACCAGGCGCTGCGCACCGGCGGTTCGAAGGGCCCGGACGTGGTGTCGTCCTTCACCACGTCCAACGTGGGCAAGTTCTGCTCGTCGGGCGCCTTCGCCGACCTGAAGCCCTTCATCGAGAAGTCGAAGCTGGACCTGGAGAAGACGATCCCGAAGACGCTGCTCGACTACACCCAGTTCGAGGGCAGGCGCTGTGCCATGCCGCTGCTGACGGACGCGTACGGGCTCTACTACAACAAGACCGCTTTCAAGGCCGCCGGTCTCGACCCCGAGAAGCCCCCGAGGACCTGGTCGGAGCTGCTCGCCGACGCGAAGCGGCTCACCAAGCCCAAGGGCGACGGCTTCGAGCAGCTCGGCTTCCTGCCGAACTACCACGGCTACGAGACCACGACCGAGCACTACCTGGGCAGCTGGGGCCCCGCCTACTTCGACGCGAACGGGAAGTCGACCGTCGGCACCGACCCCGGCATCGCCGCGATGATGACCACGCAGAAGAAGATGGTCGACGAGCTCGGCGGCTACGAGAAGCTGGAGAAGTTCCGGACGTCCTTCGGCGACGAGTGGGGCGCCAAGCACCCCTTCCAGACCGGGCAGGTCGCCATGCAGCTCGACGGCGAGTGGCGGCTCGGCATGGCGACCGACGCCAAGGTGCCGTTCGACATCGGCGTCGCGCCCATGCCCGTGCCGGACGGCCAGGAGGCCGACTACGGCAAGGGCTACCTGTCCGGCACGATCATGGGCATCGCGCCGCAGAGCAGGAAGCAGAACGCGGCCTGGGAACTGGTCAAGTTCATGACCACGGACACCGACGCCGTCGTCGCCTTCGCCAACGGCATCCGCAACGTGCCGTCCACCTTCGACGCGCTGAAGTCGCCGAACCTGAAGTTCGACCCGCGCTTCAAGACCTTCCTCGACATCGCCGCGCACCCGAAGTCCAACACGGCGGCGGGCGCGGTCAACGGCGCGACCTACCTCAACACCCTCCAGGACTTCGGCCTGCAGTACGAGAAGGGCGAGGTGACCGACCTCCAGGACGGCCTGCGGAAGACCGCCGCGCAGATCGACACCGACATCGCCAAGGCGAAGTAGCACGATGGCAGGCACGATCACTCTCCGCTCGAAGCGGCGGCGCGCCGCGCTTCGCACGGCGGCGTTCCTGTCGCCGTGGCTGGTCGGGTTCGGCGTCTTCTTCGCTTACCCGCTGGTCTCGACCGTCTACTTCTCCTTCATGGACTACGACGGCTTCGCCGCCCCGTCCTTCAACGGCCTGGCCAACTGGACGTATGTCTTCCGGGACTACCCGCTGTTCTGGCCGGCGCTGCGCAACACCCTGTGGCTGGTGGTGGTCATGACCGCCTGCCGGGTCGTCTTCGGACTCGGCGTCGGCCTGCTCGTCACCAGGATCAAGACGGGCGCCGGGCTCTTCCGGACCCTCTTCTACCTGCCCTACCTGGCCCCGCCGGTCGCGGCGACGCTCGCCTTCGTCTTCCTGCTCAACCCCGGCACCGGGCCGGTGAACTCGCTGCTCGAAGCGGTCGGCGTCCCGGGCCCGGCGTGGTTCAACGACGCCGCCTGGTCCAAGCCCGCGCTGACGATGCTCGCGGTGTGGGGCGTCGGCGACCTCATGGTCATCTTCATGGCCGCGCTGCTCGACGTACCGAAGGAGCAGTACGAGGCCGCCGAGCTGGACGGCGCCTCGGCGTTCCAGCGGTTCCGGTACGTCACGCTGCCGAACATCTCGCCGATCGTGATGTTCGCCGTGGTCACCGGGGTCATCCAGGCGATGCAGTACTACACGCAGCCGCTGGTCGCCGGGAAGGTCGCCTCCGGCGTCATCGGCGGCTCCGGACAGTCCTTCGAACCCGGCTACCCGGACAAGTCCACGCTCACCCTGCCGCAGCTCGTCTACAACCTCGGCTTCCAGCGCTTCGACTACGGCGCTGCCTGCGCCACCGCCCTCGTCCTCTTCGCCCTGGCCATGGCCTTCACCCTGCTGCTCATGCGCCGCCGCGGCGGTCTCGTCCAGGCAGGTGACTGAATCCATGAGCCGACTCCTCGACCCCGCCGAAGTCGCCCCGGAGATACGCCCGGAGCTACGGAAGGCCGGGGCCTCCCCCGCCGCGCGCACCGCCCGCCGCAAGGCACTGCTGCACTGGATCGCGGTGCACGCGCTCGGCATCGCCGCCGCGCTCTTCTTCGTCCTCCCCTTCGTCTTCGTCCTCCTCACCTCGCTGATGAGCGACCAGCAGGCGCTCACCCGCGACCTCACCCCGAACACCTGGCAGTGGGACAACTACGTCCGCGTCCTCGACACGCCGGGCTTCCTCACCTGGTGGCGCAACACCCTGCTCTACGCGGGCCTCGGCACCGTACTCACCGTGGTGTCGTCCGTCCCGGTGGCGTACGCGCTCGCCCGGTTCCGCTTCCGCGGCAGCCGGCTCGCGCTGATGCTCGTCATCGCGACGATGATGCTGCCGCCGCAGGTCGTGGTCATTCCGATGTACCTGTTCTGGGCCAAGCAGCTGGACCTGTCGGGCACGCTGTGGCCGCTGATCATCCCGATGGCCTTCGGCGACGCGTTCTCCATCTTCCTGCTGCGCCAGTTCCTGCTGACCATCCCGAACGAGTACCTCGACGCGGCCCGGGTCGACGGCTGCGGCGAACTGCGCACCCTGCTCCGGGTCGTGCTGCCGATGGCGAAGCCGGGGATCGCGGCGATCGCGCTCTTCCAGTTCTTCGCCGCGTGGAACGACTACTTCGGGCCGCAGATCTACGCCTCCGAGAACCCGGCCGCGTGGACGCTCAGCTACGGCCTGGAGTCCTTCAAGGGCGCGCACCACACCGACTGGAATCTGACCATGGCCGCGACCGTCCTGGTCATGGCCCCCGTGATCCTCGTGTTCTTCTTCGCGCAGAAGGCGTTCGTCGAGGGTGTCACGCTGACCGGAGTGAAGGGCTGATTGCTCGTATGAAACTGGCTGTCGTGGGGGGTGGCTCCACCTACACCCCCGAACTGATCGACGGATTCGCGCGCCTGCGCGACACCCTGCCCGTCACCGAACTCGTCCTCGTCGACCCGGCCACCGAGCGGCTCGACCTGGTCGGCGGCCTGGCCCGGCGGATCTTCGCCAGGCTCGGCCACCAGGGCAGGATCGTCACCACCTCGGACCTGGACGCCGGCGTCGACGGCGCCGACGCCGTCCTGCTCCAGCTGCGGGTCGGCGGGCAGGCCGCCCGCGAGCAGGACGAGACCTGGCCGCTGGAGTGCGGCTGCGTCGGGCAGGAGACGACCGGCGCGGGCGGCCTCGCGAAGGCGCTGCGCACGGTGCCGGTGGTGCTCGACATCGCCGAGCGGGTCCGCCGCACCAACCCGAACGCCTGGATCATCGACTTCACCAACCCGGTCGGCATCGTCACGCGGGCGCTGCTCCGGGCCGGCCACAAGGCCGTGGGCCTGTGCAACGTGGCCATCGGCTTCCAGCGCAAGTTCGCCGCGCTGCTCGACGTGGCCCCGGCGGACGTGCACCTCGACCACGTCGGGCTCAACCACCTGACCTGGGAGACCGGCGTACGGCTCGGGGGCCCCGAGGGCGCGGACGTGCTGCCGCGGCTGCTCGCCGAGCACGGCGACGCCGTCGCCGCCGACCTGCGGCTGCCGCGCGCGGTCCTCGACCGGCTCGGCGTCGTCCCCTCGTACTACTTGCGCTACTTCTACGCGCACGACGCCGTCGTCGAGGAGCTGCGCACCAAGCCGTCGCGGGCGGCGGAGGTCGCGGCGATGGAGCGGCAGCTCCTGGAGATGTACGGGGACCCGGCGCTCGACGAGAAGCCGGCGCTGCTGGCGAAGCGGGGCGGGGCCTTCTACTCGGAGGCGGCGGTGGACCTCGCGGCCTCCTTGCTGGGGGGCTCCGGGGGCTCGGGCGGCGGCTCGCCGTACCAGGTGGTGAACACGTACAACAACGGCACGCTGCCGTTCCTGCCGGACGACGCCGTGATCGAGGTGCAGGCGGCGGTCGGGCCGAAGGGCGCGGTGCCGCTGCCGGTGCCGGAGCTCGACCCGCTCTACGACGGCCTGATCGCGCACGTCACCGCCTACGAGGACCTGGCCCTGGACGCGGCGCTGCGGGGCGGCCGGGACCGGGTGTTCAGGGCGCTGCTCGCCCATCCGCTGGTGGGGCAGTTCGCGCAGGCGGACGCGCTGACCGACCGGCTGATCGCGCACAACCGGGAGCACCTGGCGTGGGCGTGAACCTGGGCGGGCTGCTCCTCGCCGTCGACGCGGGGAACAGCAAGACCGACGTCGCGGTCCTCGCCCCGGACGGCACGGTCCTGGGCGAGGCGCGCGGCGGCGGGTTCCAGCCCCCGGTGGTGGGGGTGGAGGCGGCGGTCGACACGGTCGCGGAGATCGTGGGTCGGGCGTGGGAGGCGGCCGCCGGGGCCGGAGTGCCGGTGGCGTTCGCGCAGGTCGCGGCATGTCTCGCCAACGCCGATCTGCCGGTGGAGGAGGTGGAGTTGGAGCGCGCCCTGTACGCGCGGCGGTGGAGCCGCTCGATACGGGTGCACAACGACACCTTCGCCATCCTGCGGGCCGGCGTCGACGAGCCGCGCGGTGTGGCCGTGGTGTGCGGCGCGGGCATCAACTGCGTCGGGATGACCCCGGACGGCCGCACCGCCCGCTTCCCCGCCATCGGCAAGATCTCCGGCGACTGGGGCGGTGGCGGCGGCCTGGCGGAGGAGGCGCTGTGGTTCGCTGCCCGCGCCGAGGACGGGCGCGGCGAGCCGACGGCGCTCGCGCGGACGCTGCCGGAGCACTTCGGGCTGCCGACGATGTACGCGCTGATCGAGGCGCTGCACCTGGGGCGCATCCCGGTCGAGCGCAAGCACGAGCTGACGCCGGTCCTCTTCCGTACGAGCGCCGGGGGCGACCCGATCGCCCAGTCCCTCGTGGACCGGCTGGCGGAGGAGGTCGTGGCGCTCGCCTCGGTCGCCCTCGCGCGGCTCGGGCTGCTGGACGAGGCGGTGCCGGTGATGCTGGGCGGCAGCGTGCTCGCGGCCCGGCACCCGCGCCTCGACGCGCGGATCGCCGAACTGCTCGCCGTGAAGGCCCCGAAGGCGGTCGTGGGTGTGGTGGCCGCGCCGCCGGTGCTCGGCGCCGGGCTGCTCGCGCTCGACGCGGCGGGCGCGGGCGCGGAGGCGGCGGCGCGGCTGCGCGGGTACTACGGGGCCTGAGCAGGGACCTCGGCCGGTGCGGGGTGCTCCTCTTCAGGGGCGCCCCGCACGCGCGTTCACCCCATCGAGCGACGTTCGAGACGGAACCGATCCCAGCCGGGAGACGTATTCACAGTGACAGATGTTCGAAAGGGGGATCGCTCGCGGAGGTGTCCGCGGTGTGGGGCACCATAGGCACCAGCAGCGACAAGATCGAGACAATCCCGGTGTGTGGCCGGGATACTGCGGCCATACTGCTGGCCGGGTAGTACGTCCGCCACTCCACCGGCCGGACGGGATCGACGTCTGAGACCGAGGGGGAGGTCACGTGACACACCCGCCGAACGCGCCCGCCGCCTCGGTGGCGCAGGGCACCGGCAGCGCGCCCGCGCGGCCGGGTCCCGGCGTGCCCGCGCAGCCGGGACAGCAGTCCGGGCCGGGGCCGGGCCGGCCGCCGGCGCCCGCCGAGGTGCCGCCGCCGGCGGCGCCCGGGGTCTGGGCGCAGGGCCGCGAGGTGCTGCGCCGCGCGGCCACGACGGAGCCGGGCCGGCTGCGGATCCTCGGCGCCGTGCTCGCCCTGCTCGTCGTGGCGTTCGGGGCGGTGACGGCCTTCGAGGTCGCCGACCGGTCCTCGTACGCGGACGACGTGGTGGGCCGCAGCCAGCCGCTGAGCGCCGACGCCGCCGACATCTACCGCTCACTCGCCGACGCCGACGCCACCGCGGCGAGCGGCTTCCTGGCCGGCCCGCAGGAGTCCGCACAGATCCGCCAGAGATACGCGGACGACGTCACGACCGCCTCCCGGCTGCTCGTGAAGGCCGCCGCCAGCACCGACTCCGACGGCGTCTCCGCGCGCGAGATCGCCACGCTCAACGAGCACCTGCCGCGCTACACGGGCCTGATCGAGCGCGCCCGCGCCGCCAACCGGCAGGGCCTGCCGCTCGGCGGCGCCTATCTGCGGTACGCGAACCAGACGATGAGCCGCGACCTGCTGCCCGCCGCCGAGCGGCTGTACGCGGCGGAGACCGCGCGGCTGCACGAGGACGACGACGAGGCGCGCGCCTGGCCGTTCCTCTCGCTCGCGCTCGGCCTGCTCGCCCTGGCCGTCCTGGTCTGGGCCCAGCTGCGCAACTTCCGCATGACGAACCGGGTGTTCAACCAGGGCATGCTCGCCGCGACCGCCGCCTGCGTCGTCGCCCTGCTGTGGCTCGTCACCGGCCACGGCCTGGCCCGCGCGGGCCTCGACGACGCCCGCGCGCACGGCCAGGAGTCCCTCCAGGTGCTCAACGAGGCCCGGATCAGCTCCCTGAAGGCCCGTGCCAACGAGAACCTGACCGTGGTCGCCCGCGGCGCCGTCCTCACCGACGACGGCAAGCACGACAAGTACGAGGCCGACTACAGCAGCAGCATCGCCACCCTCTCGACCGCCCTCAAGGCGGCCGGCCGGCTCGCCGACGACGACGCCGGGCGCGGCCCGCTCACCGAGGCCACCGCCCGTGCCGAGGAGTGGCGGGGGCGCCACCGGCAGGCCCGCGAGCTGGACGACGCCGGCGACTTCACCGGCGCCATGAACCGGATCATCGGCACGACCGAGTCCACCGGCCAGTCCTTCGACCAGGTCGACGCGGCCCTCGGCCGCGCCCTGGCCCACGAGCAGGACGAGTTCACCCGGGCCGCCGACGGCGGCCGGAACGCACTGACCGGGCTGCCGCTGGGCGCGGCCGTGCTCGGCGTGCTCGCCGCGGCCTGCGCCGTCCTCGGCGTCAACCGCAGACTGTCGGAGTACCGGTGAGAGGGGGCGACATGCCGGACGGTGTCGAGCGGACGACCGGAGCGGGCCGGATACCGGACGGCACGGCCGCGCGCATGCCCCGGCCGCGCCGGGTGGCCGGGCGGGCCGCGGGCGAGGACCCGGCGACGGGTCCGGAAGAGCTGGTCGTCCGGACGGCGCACGCCTCCGCCGCACCCGCGCGCCGCCGCCTCGGACGGCTGCGCGGCTGGGGCGGCGTCGCCGCCATGGGCGTGGCCTGCGGGCTCACCGCCTCCCTCGCGCTGCTCGCGCTGCCGCACACCGCGGACCGGGCCGGGACCCCGGTCGGGGCGCCCCGCACGGGCAGCGGGGTGGGCGACGGGGTGCAGGTCACCGCGAAGAACGGCGAGCGTGCCGAGAGCGCGGAGACCTGCAAGGACCCGGAGGCGTCGCTGACGCCGTCGGCCGCCGACGGGCCGACCGTCGAGAAGATCAAGCGGCGCGGCAAGCTCGTCGTCGGCGTCGACCAGTCCAGCTACAACTGGGGCTTCCGCACGCCGCCGACGGTGACCCGGCTGCCCGACGGCTCGGTGAAGGAGACGCCCGGCGAGCTGCAGGGCTTCGACATCGACCTGGCGAAGGCAATCGCGAAGGACATCCTCGGCGACGAGAACGCCGTCATCTTCCGCACGATCCCGACCAACCAGCGCATCGCCGCCCTGGAGGGCGACAAGGTCGACCTCGTGGTGCGCACGATGACCATCAACTGCAAGCGGATCCAGCAGGTCGCCTTCTCCACCGCCTACTTCCAGGCCGGCCAGCAGGTCCTCGCCCCCAAGTCGTCCCCGATCACCGGCTACGACTCCTCCCTCAGCGGCAAGCGGATCTGCACCGCCGAGGGCTCGACGGCCTACGAGGCCCTGGAGGAGAAGTCGTTCGGCGCGGTCTACAAGGACGTCGGCGACGACACCAAGGACGACCCGGACCTGCTGACCGTGCCCAACCAGCTGGACTGTCTGGCCCGGCTGCAGATGGGCGAGGTCGACGCCGTCGTCACGGACAACGCGCTCGCGGCCGGCCAGGCCGCGCAGGACCCGGCCGTCGAGCTCAAGGGCCGGCCGTTCACCACCGAGTACTACGGAGTGGCCGCCAAGCTCGGCAACGACGACCTGGTCCGCCGGGTGAACCAGGTGCTCGTGCAGTACCGGCAGGGTCCGTGGCAGAAGGCGTACGACACCTGGCTGAAGGCGGACCTGCCCGGGATATCCGGGCCGCCGGCCCCCAAGTACAAGTAGAACGAGAGGTGATCGATGGGCGTCGCGGGACCCCCCGGGCCGGTAATGGACCGGGACGAGGTGGACCGTGCGCTGGCGCGGCTCGGCGCGGAGCACAAGGCGGTCGAGGACTCGCTCCTCGCACTGCAGGACCACGCCGGCCGCAGGCTGCTCGAAGGTGCCGAGCTGACCGGGACGACCCGGGACCGCTGGGCCGCCACCGAGCGGACGATCACCCTGCTGTGGGCGTACTTCGACGCGTACACCGCCGCCCTGCACGGCGCCCGTGAGGTGCGGGCCCGGCGCCGCTGGCCGGGCCGCGAGGAGCTGGTGGAGCTGACCGACCGGCTGCGCGGCGCGAGCGTGCACGTGCCGGGCGGGGCGCGGGAGCAGGCGGCGCTGACCGAGTCGTTCAGCCTGGACGCCCTGGTCCGGCGGATGAACGAGTTGTACGCGCAGTCGCTGGACGTCGTCGTCACCGCCGACGCGGTGTGGTCGGCGCTGCCCGCCCGGATCGACCTGCTCGCCGCCGAGCTGGGCCGCACCCGGTCACTCGCCCACTCGGTGGGAGTGCGGCCCGGGGAGCACCCGGCCGGGGACGAGCTGGAGGAGATCACGGCCGAGCTGGCGGCGCTGCGGGAGCAGGTCGTGTCGGACCCGCTGGCGTTCTGGCGGCCGGCCGGGGGCAGTTCGGCGCCCGGCGGCGGCCGGCCCGACACCGGACGCTACGACACGGCGGCCCGCGCCCTGGAGGACATCCGGCGGGAGATCGAGGCGGTGCTGCGGGTCCGGCAGGACTCGGAGGACCGGCTGCTGCGGCTGCGGGACGTGCTGTCCCGCGCCGACCGCACCCTCGCCGAGGCCCGCGCGGCCCGCGGCGAGGTGCTCGCGAAGATCGCCGCCTCCGAGGTGCCGGCGGTCAGCGGGCCGCCGACCGCGCTGCAGGAGCGGCTCGCGGCGGCCGCCGAGCACCGCCGGCACGCCCGGTGGCACCGGCTGTCGCCGCTCCTGGACGCCCTGGAGCGGGAGGCGGAGGACGAGCTGATGCGCGCCCGCGAGTCGCTGACCGCGGTGACCGCGCCGCTCGCGGTGCGCGCCGAGCTGCGCGGCCGGCTCGACGCGTACAAGGCGAAGGTGGCCCGACTCGGCGGCGCCGAGGACCCGTTCCTCATCGAGCGGTACGACACGGCCCGGCGGATGCTGTGGAGCGCGCCCTGCGATCTGCGGGCGGCCGAGCAGGCGGTGCTGCGCTACCAGCAGGCGGCGGCCGAGACGCTGTCCGGGCCGAGGGACGCACGGGGGGATCGATCATGAACGGGGAGTCCGGAGTGAGCAGTTGTCAGCGTCCGACGTGCGAGGGCTCGTACGAGGACATGGGCGGCGGCGAGCTGTACTGCGACACGTGCGGGCTCGCCCCGGTCGTCGCGCCGGGCGGGCAGCTCGCGTCCAATCCGACGGGCATGGCCGTGCCGGGCCGGGAGTCGTCGAAGGGGTCGGGCCGGGGCTCGACCAGCAGCTCGGTGCGCAGCGGTTCGCGCGCCTCGTCCCGGGCGTCCTCACGGTCCTCGGCGTCCCGGCGTTCGGTGTCGGGGCGGCTCTCGCGCTCGCTGTCGGGGCAGGGCTCGGCGCGCTCGGTGTCGGTGCGCAGCTCGGGTTCGAGCGGTTCGCAGTCGGGGCGCGGCCGGCTGGGCGCGGGTCTGGTGACGGTGCCGGAGGTGCCGCGTCCGGATCCGCGGGCGGCGGTGATGGCGAACCCGGAGGTGCCCGAGAGGAAGCGATTCTGCTCGCGTTCCGACTGCGGCGCCCCGGTGGGCCGTTCGCGCGGTGACCGGCCGGGCCGTACGGAGGGTTTCTGCACCAAGTGCGGCCACCCGTACTCCTTCGTGCCGAAGCTGCGGGCCGGCGACGTGGTGCACGGGCAGTACGAGGTGGTGGGCTGCCTCGCGCACGGCGGCCTCGGCTGGGTCTACCTCGCCGTCGACCGGGCGGTCTCGGACCGCTGGGTCGTCCTCAAGGGCCTGCTCGACACCGGCGACCAGGACGCCATGGCGGCCGCGATCTCGGAGCGCCGCTTCCTCGCGGAGATCGAGCACTCCAACATCGTCCGCATCTACAACTTCGTCGAGCACCTGGACCCGCGCACCGGCTCCCTGGACGGCTACATCGTCATGGAGTACGTGGGCGGCAAGTCGCTCAAGGAGATCGCCAACGACCGCCGCACGCCCGACGGCCGGCGCGATCCGCTGCCGGTGGAGCAGGCGTGCGCGTACGGCATCGAGGCGCTGGAGGCGCTCGGCCATCTGCACAGCCGCAACCTGCTCTACTGCGACTTCAAGGTCGACAACGCGATCCAGACCGAGGACCAGCTGAAGCTCATCGACATGGGCGCGGTCCGGCGGATGGACGACGACGAGTCGGCGATCTACGGCACGGTCGGCTACCAGGCGCCGGAGGTCGCCGAGGTCGGCCCGTCGGTGGCCAGCGACCTCTACACGGTGGCGCGCACGCTCGCCGTGCTCACCTTCGACTTCCAGGGCTACACCAACGTCTACGTCGACTCGCTGCCGGAGCCCGAAGGCATCGAGGTCCTGCGGACGTACGAGTCGTTCTACCGCTTCCTGGTGCGGGCCACCGACCCGGACCCGGCCCGCCGCTTCTCCTCCGCGCAGGAGATGGCCGAGCAGCTGACGGGCGTGCTGCGGGAGGTCGTCGCCCTGCAGTCGGGCCGGCCGCGGCCGGCGCTCTCGACGCTGTTCGGCGCCGAGGTGCGGGTCACGGACACCGAGCTGTTCGACGAGCAGACGGACGACGTGTCGGTGCTCGGGGCGCGCGAGACCCGGCGTGGGCGCCGCAACGCGCTTCCCTCCGCCGTCCCCGGGCGGGGCGGGGCCTTCCTGCGCCCGCTGGACGTGCCCGCGACGACGCTCGCGCTGCCGGTGCCGCGGGTCGACCCCGGCGACCCCAACGCCGGTTTCCTCGCCGGCCTGCTGGCCGCCGCGCCCGCCGAGCTGATCACCGCGCTGCACGCGGCTCCGGTCCCCTCGCTCGAACTGAGCCTGCGCGAGCTGCGGGCCCGGCTCGAGATGGGCGACCTGGGGGCCGCCGGGCGGGCCCTGGAGAACCTGGAGCGGGGGTACGGGGACGACTGGCGGGTGGTCTGGTACCGCGGCGTGACCTCGCTGGTCGCCGGCGACCGGGAGAGCGCGGCGCTCGCCTTCGACGCGGTCTACGACGCCTTCCCCGGCGAGCCCGCGCCGAAGCTGGCGCTCGGCGTGTGCGCGGAGGTGCTGGGCCAGCTGGACAACGCGGCGGAGTACTACCGCCTGGTGTGGGCGACCGACCCGAGCTATGTGAGCGCCGCGTTCGGCCTGGCCCGGACGCAGATGGCGGCGGGCGACCGGGCGGGCGCGGTGCGCACCCTGGAGTCCGTGCCCGAGTCGTCCATCCACTACACCGCGGCCCGGGTCGCGGCCGTCCGCGCCCGGCTGCGCCGCCGCCCGGCGAACGAGGCGCTCGGCGGCGACCTGACGGCGGCCGCCGCGCAGGTCTCGGCGCTGCAGAGCTTCGGCCTGGACGCGGTGCGCCGCGAGCGGCTGGCCACCGAGGTGCTCGGCACGGCGCTCGACTGGGTGCTCTCCGGGAGCCCCGGCGCGGGGCCGGCCGGCGCGGGAACGGGCGGCGCGGGGCCGGCCGGCGCGGGAACGGCCGGCGCGGGAACGGGCGGCATGGTGCTGCTCGGCAGCGAACTGGACGAGCGCGGACTGCGCTTCGGCCTCGAACGCTCGTACCGGGTGCTCGCCCGGCTCGCCCAGCGCGGCGAGGAGAGGATCGAACTGGTGGAGCGGGCCAACCGCTACCGCCCCAGGACGTGGGTGTGAGTATGTCCCTGAAGCCCAAGGCCCCGCACCCCCTGGGGACCTGCCCCGAGTGCAGCGAGCCGCTTGAGTCGGGGGACCGTTTCTGCGGCGCGTGCGGTTACGACCTGTCGGCCGCCCCCGCACCCGAGCCGGACCGCCCGACGGTCCCGATCGCCCTCCCCGTCGACTGGCCGGAGGCCCCGCCCCGCGACCCCAACTCCCTGACCACGGCCACCCAGCACCCCGGCGACCTGCCGGGCACGGACTCGGGCGGCCGCGACCTGCCGACGATTCCGGTGCGGATCGACGAGGTGCCGCAGGCGGGGCCGGGCGCGGCCGCCGGTACGGCACCGGTCTCGGGGCCGGGCGCCGCCGAACCCGGCTCCGCCGACGGCGACTTCACCCTCGCCGCGCCCGACCCGCGTGCCGCGCTCCAGGCCGAGCCCGCGCCCCGGGCCGAGCCCGCGCACTCGCCCGAACCCACGACCGCACCCGCCCCCACGCCCGGTGAGGCGCGGAAGCTGTGCGTCGCGTGCCGGACCGGACAGGTGGACGGGGACGGGTACTGCGAACACTGCGGGCACGCGCAGCCGCGCGAGCGGGACCACATGGAGGAGGAGCTGCCCGCGGTCGCCGCCGTGAGCGACCGGGGGCTGCGGCACCACCGCAACGAGGACAGCTTCGCCGTCGCGTCGGCCGCGCTGCCCGACGGCACGCCCGCCGCGGTCGGCGTGGTCTGCGACGGCGTGTCGTCGGCGACCCGGCCCGACGAGGCGTCCAGCGCCGCGGCCTGCGCCGCGAACGCGGCGCTCGTGGCGGCGCTGCCGCGGGGCACACACCCGCAGCAGGCGATGCACGAGGCGATCGTGGCCGCGGCCGAGGCGGTCAACTCCCTGGCGGAGCAGGGGCTGGACTCCGGCGAGCGCGATCACCACACCAACGCGCCGGCCTGCACCATCGTCGGCTCCGTCGTCGCGGGCGAGCTGCTCGTGGTCGGCTGGGTCGGCGACAGCCGGGCGTACTGGGTGCCCGACGACCGCACCGCGCCGCCCGCCCGGCTCACCGAGGACGACTCGTGGGCCGCGCAGATGGTGGCGGCGGGCCTGATGAGCGAGGCGCAGGCGTACGCGGACGAGCGCGCTCACGCGATCACGGGCTGGCTCGGCGCCGACGCGTACGAACTGGAGCCGCACACCGCCGCGTTCAAACCGGACCGGCCGGGCGTGGTGGTGGTCTGCACCGACGGGCTGTGGAACTACGCGGAAGCGGCCGAGGAGATGGCCCGGATCATGCCGGCCGACGCCTCCGCCCGCCCGCTGCACGCGGCCCAGGTCCTCGTCGGCCACGCCCTCGACGGCGGCGGCCACGACAACATCACGGTCGCGCTGCTGCCGTTCAGCCTTCCGGCCTCCGGGGCAGGATCGGCCTGACCGGCCGTCCGCCCCGCCACCCCGATCCCCACTCCTACTTTCTTCCTCACTTCTCTTCTCGTGAGCCGAGGAGCCAATCACCCATGGCCAACTTCTCCAAGCCGACCGGGCCGCAGTTCTCGGTGGACGTGTACCAGAACGAGTTCCTGCCGGAGGGCGGGCGGGACGTCAACGCGATCGTCACCGTCACCGCGACCGGCGGCGGCACCACCGCCGGACTGCAGGCCGCCGCCGGCGGCCGCTCCGCCGCGGTCGTGCTGATGCTCGACTGCTCGGGTTCGATGGACTACCCGGCGACGAAGATGCGCGGCGCGCGCGAGGCGGCCGCCGCCGCCATCGACACCCTGCGCGACGGCACGGCCTTCGCCCTGGTCGCCGGCACGCACGTGGCGAAGGAGGTGTACCCGGGCGGCGGGCGGCTCGCCGTCGCCGACGCGCGCACCCGCGCCGAGGCCAGGGACGCGCTGCGCGGCCTGAGCGCGGGCGGCGGCACCGCCATCGGCACCTGGCTGCGGCTCGCCGACCGGCTGCTGTCCTCCGCCGACGCGGCCGGCGCCCCGATCCGGCACGGCATCCTGCTCACCGACGGACGCAACGAGCACGAGTCGCCCGCCGACCTGCGCGCCGCCCTGGACGCCTGCGCGGGCCGCTTCACCTGCGACGCGCGCGGCGTGGGCACCGACTGGGAGGTCGAGGAGGTCAAGGGCATCGCCCGGGCGCTGCTCGGCACCGCCGACATCGTCGCCGACCCGGCCGGGCTCACGGCGGACTTCACGACGATGATGGAACGCGCCATGGACAAGGAGGTCGCGGACGTCGCGCTGCGCCTGTGGACCCCGGTCGGCGTGGAGATCGGCTTCGTGAAGCAGGTCGCGCCGACGGTCGAGGACCTGACGGGCCGGCGCACCGAGGCGGGCCCGCGCGCCGGGGACTACCCGACCGGCTCCTGGGGCGACGAGTCCCGCGACTACCACGTGTCCGTGCGCGTCCCCCAGGCCGCGGTCGGCCAGGAGATGCTGGCCGCCCGTGTCTCGCTGATCGTGCCGGACCCGGCGGGCGGCACTCCGGTGACGCTGTCTCAAGGACTGGTACGGGCGGTGTGGACGGACGACATGGTGATGTCGACGGCCATCAATCCGCAGGTCGCGCACTACACGGGGCAGGCCGAGCTGGCCGATGCCATCCAGCAGGGTCTGGATGCCCGCAAATCGGGCGACCGCGACGGCGCGACGGCCAAGCTGGGGCGTGCGGTGCAGCTCGCGGCGGCCTCCGGGAACGCCGATACCGCGAAACTGCTTTCGAAGGTGGTGGACGTGGTCGACGCCGCGACGGGTACTGTGCGGTTGAAGGCGAAGGTCGCGGAAGCGGACGAGATGACTCTCGAGACGCGTTCCACCAAGACCGTTCGCGTGAAGAAGTAAACGGACATTACGCAGTAAACGGACACAGGGCCGTAAGGGACGACGAGAGGGGGAAGCACCGACATGCCGACCTGCCCGAACGGACACCAGTCGGTCTCCGACGACTGGTGCGAGGTCTGCGGCCACCGCATGGCCGGGGCGGGTGCGCCGACGGGTGCCGTACCGCCGCCTCCCCCGCCGCCGCCCGCCTACGGCTACCCGGGCCCCGGCGGCCCGGCCGGCCCGGGCCCCGCCGGCCCGCCTCCGCCGCCGCCGATGCCGGGTGGCCCCATGGGCCCGGGTGGCCCCGGCGCGCCCGGTGGCCCCGGTGGTCACGGCGCTCCCGGTGGCCCCGGCGCGCCCGGTGGTTACGACCCGAACGCGACCGCCCAGGCCGAGCTGTGCCCGCAGTGCCGCACCCCGCGCGAGCCGATGGCGCCGTTCTGCGAGGAGTGCCGCTGGAACTTCCTCACGAACACGGCGACCTCGTACACCCCGATCGCCCCGGCGCCCGGCCCGGGCATGCCCCCGCCGCCGGCCCCGGCGCCCGGCGGGCTCAACCTGCCGCCCGGCTTCCAGTCGCCGCCGCGGCCTGCGCAGCCGCAGCATCCGCACCCGGATCCGTACGAGTACCAGGGCTCGCGGCCCTCGCAGGTGAACCGGCCGGCCGAGCCGCTGGGCGCCGACCCGACGCACCACCAGGCCCCGCCGCAGCGCCCGCCGATGTCCGGCCCGCCGGCACCGCCGGCGCCGATGGCCCCCCAGGCGTTCCAGCCGGCCCCGCCGGCGGGCGGCCCCGGCATGCCCCCGCCGCCCGCGCCGCCGCAGCCGCGCGCGGACGACGACTGGCTGCTCTCGCCCCCGTCCCGGCCGGAGCCGCCGGCGCCCGCGCCCGGCCCCGTACCGCCGAACCTGCCCCCGCTGCCCGGCCACGGCGGCCCCGACCCCCAGGGACCCGGTCCGCACGGCCCCGGTCCGCAGGGACCCGGTCCGCAGGGTGCTCCGCCCGCGCCCTTCCAGCCGCAGCAGCCGCAGCCCCCGCAGCAGCGTCCGCAGCCGGCGAACTGGACGGCCGTGATCGGACCGGACCGCGAGTACTTCATGGCGATGATGCACCGCAGCGGCCCGGAGGCGACGGGGCTCAACCTGCCCGCGTACTCCCCCGAGCAGCACGTGCCGCTCCAGGGCAACCAGGTCAGCATCGGCCGCCGCCGGCACTCCACCGGCGAGTCGCCCGACATCGACCTGTCGGTGCCGCCGGAGGACCCGGGCGTCTCGCACCAGCACGCGGTGCTCGTGGCGCAGCCGGACGGCTCGTGGGCGGTGGTGGACCAGAACTCCACCAACGGCACCACGATCAACGGCTCGCCCGACCCGATCCAGCCCTATGTGCCGGTGCAGCTGGGCGACGGCGACCGGGTGCACGTGGGCGCCTGGACGACGATCACCGTCCGCCGCGGCTGAGCCAGCAGGAGTTCAGAGGCCCGGCAGCGGCCAGGCGTACGGCCCCTCGGGGTCGTCCAGCCAGGCCCACTGCCGGTCCTCCCGCACCGTCGCCCCGAAGCGCTCCCGCTCCGGCCGCCGTTCGCGCTGCCAGAGCGAGAGCGCTTCGCGCATCTCCAGGCTCTCGCCGACGAGTCCGGCCAGGAACTGGAAGCGCTCGTCCTCGTACGCCCGGCGCGGCACCCCGCCCATGTGCCGGTGCGGGGTGCGGGCGGCGCCGCCGCGCAGCGGGACGAAGTAGGCGGAGGTGTCGAGGAACCGGCCCTCGGCGTGGTCCGGGTCCTGGACGGCGAGCAGGATCAGGCCGGTGGAGAGCGGCGCGAGGATCCGGCCGCCGGGCCGGCTCTGGGCGAGCCACGGGTGAGGGACGGCGGGGATCTCGCAGGTGGCCACGATCCGGTCGTACGGGGCGTGCTCGGGGCAGCCGCGGGCGCCGTCCCCGGCGATCACGGCGGGCCGGTGGCCGGCGGCGGCGAGGTGGACGCGGGCGGATTCGGCGATCTCCTCGTCCAGGTCGACGGTGGTGACGTGGCGGTCGCCGAGGCGGTGGCAGAGCAGCGCGGCGCCGTAGCCGCTGCCGGCTCCGATCTCCAGGACGTCGTGGCCGTCGTCGATGCCGAGGGCTTCGAGCATCCGGGCCATGAGGGACGGCTGGCTGGCGGAGGAGAGCAGCTCGCCGTCCCGGACGCGGGTGGCGAGCGCGGTGTCGTGGTAGGCCCCGCGCAGCCAGCGGGCCCGCCGGGCCGGGTCGGGGTCGCCGGACCAGAGGCGCTCGTAGCCGGCCGGGCCCGGCACGTAGTAGGAGGGAACGAAGAGGTGGCGCGGGACCTCGGCGAAGGCGGCCCGCCAGGCGGGGTCGCGCAGCGCGCCGTACGCCTCGATCTCGCGCACCAGCGCCCGCCGCGCCCGCGCTCCCTCCTCGGCGAACATGTCGCGCATGTCTCCACTGTGCTGTGGAGCCCCCTCTTCCGGCCACCGGTCCTAAGTCTCCGGACCTCCGTCGGGGCATCTGAGACGATGGAACGGTGAACGAGATTCCGCGCGGCACGCTTCAGGAGCAGACCTTCTACGAGCAGGTGGGTGGCGAGGAGACCTTCCGGCGCCTGGTCCGCCGCTTCTACCAGGGGGTGGCGGAGGACCCGCTGCTGCGGCCGATGTACCCGGAGGAGGACCTGGGACCGGCCGAGGAGCGCCTCGTGCTCTTCCTCATCCAGTACTGGGGCGGTCCGCGGACCTACAGCGACCACCGTGGCCACCCGCGGCTGCGGATGCGGCACGCGCCGTTCACGGTGGACCGGGCGGCGCACGACGCCTGGCTGCGGCACATGCGGGACGCGGTGGACGAGCTGGGGCTCGCGCCGGAGCACGAGCAGGAGCTGTGGCGGTATCTGACCTTCGCCGCCTCGGCGATGATCAACACCGCGGAGTAGCCCGCTCCGCTGCCCCCCGCGCCCGGACGAACACATTCCGGTGATCGTGTGCCGAATAACGGTCACGATCGGATCAAGGTGCCTTCGAAAGCGGTTTCCAGACGCCGGGCCCTCTGAAAACATCCGATGAAAGTTCGATAGTGAACGATCACGGTGTTTTCAGGGGGGAAACGGGTGACGGGCTTCGTACTCCTACGGGTCAGGGCGCACCGGCTGCTCCTGACCGCCGCCCTCCTCGCCGTCCTCCTGACGACCTCCGTCCTCGCGACGCTCGCCGCCTTCTCCGGATCGATCGGCGACGCCGCGCTCCAGGGCACCCTGCAGGGGCGGGCCGCGCCCGCCGCCGCGCTCGTCATCAGCGGGCAGATCCCCGAGGACAAACGGGCGAGCGCCGACGCGGCCGCCCGCAGGGGCACCGAGCGGACCTTCGCCGGGCTGCCGGTGCAGGTGCGGAAGCTCGCGGCCTCCGGCCCGTACGCGCTGCCGCGCTCGCTCCAGCCGCCGGCCGCCCGCGCGGGCGACCCGGACCTCACCCACTTCGCCGCGCTCGACCGCTCCCGGATCACCCTGGTCCGCGGCGCCTGGCCGCGGCCCGCGACCAAGGATCCGAACGCGCCCGTCGAGAGCGCCGTCCCCGAGGAGGTCGCCCGCCGGCTCAAGATCACCTCCGGCACCGTCCTCGACCTCACCGACCGGCTCGCCGACAAGCCGCTGAAGACCCGGATCACCGGCGTCTACCGGCCCGTCGACACCGCCGACCTGTACTGGCAGCTCGACGCGGCGGGCGGCCGGGGTGTGAAGACGCTCGCCTTCACCACCTACGGGCCGCTGTTCGCCGACCCCGCCACGCTCACGTCCGGCCGGGTCACCTCCGGCAGCACCTCCTGGCTGGGCACCGCCGACTACAGTGCCCTCACCACCGACCGCACCGACGCCCTGCGGGCCTCCGCCACCAAGGGCCCGGAGACGGTCCTCGCCGACACGGCGGGCTTCGGCACCACCGTGACCGCCTACACCGCGCTGCCGACCGTCCTGGAGCAGACCGACCGGGCCCTGCTGGTCTCCCGCTCGACCCTCTCCATCGTGGCCGTGCAGCTGGTGCTGCTCGCCGCCTACGCGCTGCTGCTCGTCGCCCGGCTGCTCAGCAGCGAGCGGTCCGGCGAGACCGAACTCCTTCGCGCCCGTGGCGCCTCCCGCCGCCGGATCGCGGGGCTCGCCTCGGTCGAGGCGCTACTGCTCGCGCTGCCCGCCGCCGTCGCCGCGCCGCTGCTCTCGGGTCCGCTGACCCGGCTCTTCGCCGACCGCACCGCGCTCGACGCGCTCGGCCGGCTCGACGCCGCTCCCCCGCCACTCGTCTGGCTGGTCGCCGCCGCCGTCGCGCTGTGCTGCGCGGCCGCCGTGGTCGCCCCGGCGCTCGCCGCCGGGGACGGCGCCGTCGTCTCGCTGCGCAAGGGACGGGCCGCCGCGCTGCCCGCGCCGGTCCGGGCCGGCGCCGACATCGGTCTGCTCGTCATCGCGGGCATCGCCTACTGGCAGCTCGACCGGCAGACCGGCGCGGGCGGCGCCGGGGCGCTCGCCGGCGACCGCTCCGGCGGCCTCGGCGTCGACCCGCTCCTCGTCGCCGCGCCCGCCCTCGCGCTGCTCGCCGGCACCGTCCTGACGCTGCGTCTGCTGCCGCCCGCCGCCAAGCTGGCCGAGCGGCGCGCCGCCGGCGGCCGCGGTCTGCCGGCGGCGCTCGCGGGCTGGCAGTTCAGCCGCCGTCCGCTGCGCGGCGCGGGCCCGGTGCTGCTGCTCGTGCTCGCCGTCGCCATGGGCATGCTGGCGATCGGGCAGTCCGACTCCTGGAACCGCTCGCAGCGCGACCAGGCCGACTTCAAGGCGGGTGCGGACGTACGGGTGCTGAGCGCGGGCCCCGGCGACCTGGCCGAGACCGAACGCCTCGCCGCGCTGCCCGGGGTCCGGGCGGCGGCGCCCGTGCACCGGGCCGGCACCGACATCGCCGGACACAACGCGACCGTCCTGGCCGTCGACACCCGGCACGCCGCCGACGGCCTGCGGCTCCGCCCCGACCTCGCCGACGGCGCCCCCGCCGCCCGCATCGCCGCCGTCGCGCCCGAGGCCGGGCCGCATCCCGGCATCGCGATCCCGGCCGGCACCCGCGCGCTCGCGGTCGAACTGCGCGACAAGGCGCCGCGCGACACGTTCCCGACGCAGGCCACCGTCGTCCTGCAGGACGGCTACGGCATCCCGTACCGCCGCGCTCTCGGCACCCTCCCCGCCGACGGCCGCACCCACCGGCTCACCGTCCCGCTGCCGGAACTCCGCGGCGCCGGCGGCTTCAGCGTGGCCGGCCTGGAGATCGGCGGCACGCTCGGCGAGGGCACGGGCGGGCAGCGGGTGCTCACCGTCGGGCGGCTGTTCTCCGTCCGCACCGGCGGCGCCGCGCAGCCGATCGACGTGCGCGGGGCGCTGCCGAGGTGGACCGCCGAGTACACCGCGCGGCTCGCGAACGGCGACAACCCGGAGGTCCCGCTCAGCGGGGTGGCCCGCCCCGGCGGCTCGCTCGACGTCACCTTCGAGGCGGGCAGCCGGAAGGTCGCGGGCGCCTGGCCCGGCACGGACGACTACGACCTGACGCTCGCCGCGCCCCGCCCGGCGCCGCCGAAGCAGATCCCGGCGCTCGCCACCGACGCGTTCCTCACCGCCGCCAAGGCGAAGAAGGGCGACGTCGTCGAGGTCGCCGTCAACGGCTCCACCCTGCGCGTGCTGATCGCCGAGGTCGTCCGGGAGCTGCCGACCACCGGCCCCGGCGCCCGGGCCGTCTCCGCCTCCGCTCCCCCGACCACGCCGCAGGACGGCGGCGCGCTCCTCGTCGACCTCTTCACCGCCAACCGCGCCCTCTCGGCCACGCCCGGCGCCACCCTGCCGCCCACCGAATGGTGGCTGGCCACCGCGCCCGGCCGCGCCGCCGACGTCGCGAGGACCCTGCGGGCCCGCCCGGAGGCGGACCCCGCGCAGGTGCTCGTACGGGACGAGGCCGCGGCCGAGCTCCTCGGCGACCCGCTCGGCGCGGGCCCCAACTCCGCGCTGATGGCGGTCGCGGCGGCCGCCGCGGCGCTCGCCGCGGTGGGCTTCGCGGTCGGCTCGGCCGGTTCGCTGCGGGAGCGGGCGCAGGAGTTCGGCGTCCTGCGCGCCCTGGGCGCGCCGCGCCGCCAGCTGGCCCGCCTCATCGCCGCCGAACAGGGCCTGCTCGTCGGCATCGGCCTGCTCGTCGGCGTCGCCCTCGGCACCGTCCTCACCCGGGCCGTCGTCCCCCTCGTCGTCCTCACCGGCCAGGCCGAACGCCCCGTCCCCCGCGTCCTGGTCGAACTCCCCGTCGCCCACGTGGCCCTCCTCCTCGCGGGCGTCGCCGCGCTGCCGCTCGCGGTGGTCGCGACGATCGCGCTGCGCCGCACGGACCCGGCGACGACCCTGCGCACCCAGGGGGGCCACTGATGCCGTCCCCCACCTCCGTCTCCACCCCCGCCCGCGGAAAGGCGACCGCCATGCCCCGCAAGCCCGCCCGTGCCGTGGCGCCCTGGGTCCGGACCAGGTTGCGGACCGCGCCGGGGGCGGCCTTCGCCTTCGCGCTGCTCGTTGTGGTGACGGCGTTCCTGGCGGCGGCGCTGCCGCGGGCGGTCGACGCGTACGAGACGGACGGGCTACGGCACGCCGTCACGGCGGCGCCGGCGCACCGCAGCGCGCTCACGCTGACCGCGTCCAGCCTGCGGGCGGAGCGGCTCGCGCCGACGTGGCTGCGCAGGACCCGGGACGAGCTGACGCCGCTGCTGCCCGCGCCGCTGCGCGTGAACCTCGCCGACTCGGCGTACGGGGTGCGCACGACGAAGCGGGTCCCGGCGTTCGACCGGTGGCTGCCGCAACCGGACGGGCTGCCGCCCGAGCTGGTCCTGGACGCCCGGGCCGAGCTGGCGGCGCACGCCACGTACACGGCGGGCCGCGCCCCGCGGGCCGGTGCGGACGGTGGCATGGAGGCCGCGGTCACGGCGAAGACGGCCAGGACGCTGGGCCTGAAGGTGGGTTCGGTCGTGCACGTGCCGGGCACCGACGGCGTGCCGAAGGCGGTCACGGTCACCGGCATCGTCGAGCCGCGCGACGTCGGACGCCCCTTCTGGTCGGTCGATCCGCTGCTGCACACGCCGGCGTACATGGCCAAGGGCGTCACGGAGATCAAGTGGTACTGGGCGGCCACCCTGATCGTGGCGCCGGAGAGCGGGCCCGGGCTGCTCAAGACGCTCGGCGAGCCCGAGCAGTACTGGCGGTACGCGCCGGCCATCGGCCACCTCACCGGCCAGGACACCGACCGGCTGGCCGGCGCGCTCGACTCGGCCGCCGGCGGCCCCGACCTGGTGAAGCTGCGTCAGGCCGTCGGCGAGAACGCCGCGTTCACCACCGACCTGGGCGAGGTCGTCGCCGGTTACGCCGGGCTGCGGGACGTCATCGCCTCGGTGGTCGCGGTCGCCGCCATCGGCGTCGGCACGGTCGCGGCGGTCGTCCTCGCGATGACGGGCGGCCTGTTCACCGCCCGGCGGCGCGCCGAACTGGCGCTGCTGCGCTCCCGCGGCGCCTCGCTGCCCGGCATCGGCGGACGGCTGCTCGGCGAGACCGTCGTGATCGCGGTCCCTGCGGCCGCGCTCGGGCTGCTGCTCGCGGCCGTGCTCACCGATGCCCCCGGCGCCCGGCTCTGGCCCGCCTGCGCGGCGGCCGCCGCGGTCGCGCTGCTGTCCGCGCTCGTGCTGCCGCTGCGCGCGGTCTTCCTGCACCGGCGGCCGCAGCTGCACGGCGGCCGCGAGGACGTGATCACGGCCCGGCCGTCGCGGCGCCGCACGGTCGCCGAGCTCACCTTCCTGGTCCTGGCGGCGGGCGCGGTCACCGCGCTGCGCCGCCGCGGCACCGGCGACTCCGGCTCGGTGGACTACCTGGTCAGCGCCGCGCCGGTGCTGGTCGCGCTGATCGCCGCGTTCGTGCTCGTACGGCTGTATCCGCTGCCGCTGCGCTGGCTGGCCGGGCCCGCGCGGCGGCTGCGCGGCGCGGTCGGCTATCTGTCGCTCGCCCGGGCCGGCCGGTCCTCGGCGACCGGCGCACTGCCCCTGCTCGCGCTGCTCGTGGCGCTGACCACGGCCGCGGTCGGCGGCGCGGTGCTCACCGGTGTCGCCGACGCCCGCGACAAGGCGGCCCATCTGGCGACCGGCGCGGACGCCAGGGTGAGCAACGGCATCGGCTGGACGCCGCTGGCCGCCGGGACGGCCGAGACGGTACGGAAGTTCCCCGGGGTGCGGGAGGTGGCGCCCGTACAGATCGAGTACGGCCTGGAGCTGCCGTCCAGGCGCGGCTCGGCCGACCACGGCATGGGCGCCCCGCTGGTCGGCGTGGAACCCGCCTCGTACGCCCGGCTCGCGGCCCGTACCGGCTTCGGAGCGTTCCCCGCCGAGCTGCTGAAGTCCACCGGCACGGGCGGGCCCGCCAACGTCGGCAACAACGCCCGGGTCGTCCCGGCGATCGCCTCGCCGGCGGTCGCCGACCGGCTCGGCGACAAACCGATGGAGATCACGGCGGCGGCCGGGCGGTTCCACGTCCGGGTGGTGGCCGTGCGCACCGTCACCCCTGCCGTGCCCGACAAGGACTTCCTCCTCGTCAACGCCGACGACCTGGTCAACCGGGCGCCCACCGCGCTGCTCGTCACCGGCGGCGGGGACGGGGCGCTCGACGGCCCGGCGCTGCGCGCCGCGGTGGCGGCGAAGGGCGGCGGCGAACGGGTGACCCTGGCCGCCGAGAAGCGCGCCGCGTACGTCGACTCGCCGATGCAGACCGGCGCGGAGCGGCTCTACCTCGCCGCCATCGCCGCCGGCGCCGGCTACGCGGTCCTCGCCCTGCTGCTCTCGCTGCTCCAGGTCGCGCCCGAGCGTGCCACCCTGCTCGCCCGGCTGCGCACCATGGGCCTGACCCGCGGCCAGGGCCGGCGGCTGCTCGCCCTGGAGGCGATGCCGCAGGCGCTGCTGGCGGCGGTCGGCGGCGCGCTCGTCGGCTGGGCGACGATCCTGCTGCTCGCGCCCGGCGTCGACCTGGTCCGGCTCGCGCTCGCCGGGGCGCCCGAGGAGGCCATGGGTCTGGGCGCGGCGCTGCGGGCGGACGTGTGGTCGCTCGGGCTTCCGGCGGCCGGTGTGGTGGTGCTCGCGGGCGGGGCGGCGCTGGTGCAGGCGTGGTGGGCGGCGCGCAGGGGCTCGATCCAGGAACTCAGGGCAGGAGACGCACGATGACGACCACGTCGGAGACCTCGGGGAGCTCGGGCGCCTCGGCTTCCGGGACCACGCTGGAGGAGCTGGAGCGGCGGGCGGCGGCGCACCGCGACCGGCCCGAGTACGGCCATGACGCGCTGATCGCCTGCGACCGTCTCGTACGGATCTTCACCACCGACGGGGTGGAGGTGCAGGCCCTCCAGGGGCTGGACCTGCTGGTGCGGGAGGGCGAGCTGATGGCCCTGGTCGGCGCGTCCGGCTCGGGCAAGTCGACGCTCATGAACATCCTGGCCGGGCTCGACGTGCCGACGGCCGGCGCGGCGAAGGTCGCGGGCTGCGACCTGCTCGCGATGGACGGCAAGGCCCGGCTCCGCTACCGCCGCGAGGTCGTCGGCTTCGTCTGGCAGCAGACCGCGCGCAACCTCCTGCCGTACCTGACGGCGGCGCAGAACGTGGCGCTGCCCATGCAGCTGAAGGGCGGCGGCCGGTCCGGGGACAAGGCGCGGCGAGCGGAGGAACTGCTCTCGATGCTGGGCATCGCGGAGATCCGCGACCGGCGGCCGCACCAGCTGTCCGGCGGCCAGCAGCAGCGGGTCGCGATCGCCGTCGCCCTCGCCAACGACCCGTCGGTGCTGCTCGCCGACGAGCCGACCGGTGAGCTGGACTCGGCCACCGGCGAGCAGATCTTCGCCGCCTTCCGGCGCGCCAACGAGGAGCTGGGCACGACGATCGTCATCGTCACCCACGACCAGGCGGTCGCCTCCGAGGTCCGCCGCACGGTCGCCATCCGCGACGGCCGCACCTCCTCCGAGGTGCTGCGGCGCACGGAGATCGACGCGGAGGGCCAGGAGTCCGTGGTGGCGCGGGAGTACGCGATGCTCGACCGGGCCGGCCGGCTCCAGCTGCCCGCCGAGTACACGGAGGCGCTCGGCATGAAGCACCGGGTGGCCCTGGAGCTGGAACAGGACCACATCGGGGTGTGGCCGGACGACACGGAGGGCTGACGGAACCGGTGGGGGGCGGGCGCCCGTCCCCCTACCGGGGGTGGTTGCGTGATCCGGAAGGTCGTGTCGTACGCGGGTGCCGTGCTCGTGCCCGCCGGTGCCGGGGTGCTGCTGCACTCGTGGGCGTCGTGGACCATGCTCAGGACCACGAGCGTCCCCATGGCGGTCGCCGTCCTCGTGGGTCTGCTGCTGACCGTGATCGCCCTGGCCGCGCACAACGCCCTCTTCCGGGAGGGCGGGAGCATCCTCGCGCTGCTGCTCCTCGTGGCGGGCCTGGGCTCGGTGTGGGTGGAGGCGCGGGACTCGCGGGTGCGCGGCGCGGTCGTCTCGTGCGTCGTCGTCGGCAAGCCGAAGGGAGTGTTCCACGAGACGTTCGGCGAGGACGCGCCGAGCAGCTACTGGATCTTCCACCACACACTGGACTGCGAGGGCGGCTACCCGTCCGAGTTCACGGCGCGGGAACGCGTCGGGGAGCCGGGCGCCACCGTCCGGATCGCCTACGACCCGACCCATCGGCTGGACCCGGTCCTGGCGAAGGACAACGTGTCGACCGGTTCGCCGGTCCTCCCGTCGGTGCTGCTGACGCTGTGCGCGGTGGCGACGGTGGTGACGGTCGCCCGGGAGGGGCGGTCGGGGCCTACCCGCTGAGCGGCATGAGGCCGGCGGCGGTGGGCCGGAAGCCGCATGCGGCGTAGAAGGCGGTGAGGTGCGGCTCGTGGTCGACGTGCAGCCAGTGCGCGCCGCGCTCCCGGGCGGCCTCGGCGGCCTTGCGGACGAGTGCGACGCCGAGCCCCCGGCGGCGCTCGTCGGGGTGGACGGTGGTGTCCAGCACGAAGGCGTGCGCGCCGCCGTCGCCGGCCACGTTCACATAGCCGACGAGCCGCCCGTCGCGGCGTGCGGTGACGTGCAGCAGCCGGCGGGCGAACACCGGGCCGAAGTCGGTGTCCCGGTGGCCGGGCCAGGAGGCGTGGAAGAGCTCGTTGAGCTCGGCGCCGGTGAGCGGGCCCTCGACCACGGGAGTGGTCACCGGGCGGCGCCCGGCGTGACGCTCAGCGACATCGGAACCGTCCGCAGCGCGACCGAGCCGTACGGGGTACGGAGCCGCAGCCAGGGCCCGGCGGCGAACAGCGCCACCGGCAGCTCCTCGCCGGGGAGGGCGGGCAGGAAGCCGAGGGACTGGGCCGCGTGCGCGGCGCGCAGCGGCAGGCCCGTGTCGGCGAGGGTGCGGGACCAGATCTCGCGGCCGAGGCGCTCGCGCTCGGCGCGGGTGCGCCGCTCCTCGGGCAGGGCCTCGTCGCGGGTCCGGAACTCGGTCACGGCCGCGGCGACCGCGCCCCGTATCTCGTCGACCGGCGGCAGCCCGGTCACCGGCTGCCAGCCGGCGCGCGGCGGCAGGACTCCGGCCCAGGGCGGGCCGGTGACGGAGCCGGGGAGGATCGCCTTGCCGGCCGTCTCCTCGATGCCTTCGAGGAGTTCACCGGCCGAGACGGTGACGTCCAGGTCGGCCGCGTCGACCAGCTGCGCCGTGCGGATCGCGATGACCTCGAACGACGGCGGCCGTCCGAACACGGCGAGCGCGCCCCCGCCGGCCTGGAGGCGGACGGCGGCGGCGCGGTCGTAGTGCAGCAGCCGGCGCAGGAAAGCGGCGAGGCCCGCCGCCTCCCTGGGGTCGGCGAAGTGCAGCGGCGCGATGGCGGTCATGCGGCGGAGGTCATCCCGTCGTCCATGTACTCCTTGAGGAACGACTTCTCCTCGTCGGAGATCCGGCGCGGGCGCTGCGTCTCCAGGTTGAACGGCACGACGACCGTGGACGCCCGGACGTACGTGACGTCCGGGTCCTTGATCTCGTACGCGATCGTCAGCGAGGCCGCGCCGATCTTGGTCACCCAGGACTCGATGGTGACGGGCTCGTGCCGGTGGACCAGCGGCCGCAGGTAGTCGATCTCGTGCCGGGCCACGACGGACCCGCCGGAGAACGACGGGCTCCCGTCCCCCGGCGCCAGCCGGAACATGAAGTCGATCCGGGCCTCCTCCAGATAGCGGAGGAAGACCACGTTGTTGACGTGCCCGAAGGCGTCCATGTCCGACCAGCGCAGGGGGCAGGAGTAGATGTGCCGAGCCATGAAGTGATCAGCCTCGGGTCAGCTTCTTGTAGGTGGCACGGTGCGGACGGGCCGCGTCCGGGCCGAGGCGCTCGATCTTGTTCTTCTCGTACGACTCGAAGTTGCCCTCGAACCAGAACCACTTGGAGTCGCCCTCGTACGCCAGGATGTGCGTGGCGACCCGGTCGAGGAACCAGCGGTCGTGGGAGACGACCACGGCGCAGCCCGGGAAGTCGAGCAGCGCGTTCTCGAGCGAGGACAGGGTCTCGACGTCGAGGTCGTTGGTCGGCTCGTCGAGGAGCAGCAGGTTGCCGCCCTGCTTGAGGGTGAGCGCCAGGTTGAGGCGGTTGCGCTCACCGCCGGAGAGCACGCCGGCCGGCTTCTGCTGGTCCGGGCCCTTGAAGCCGAACGCGGAGACGTAGGCGCGGGACGGCATCTCGACCTGGCCGACGTTGATGTAGTCGAGGCCGTCGGAGACGACCTCCCACAGCGTCTTCTTCGGGTCGATGTTGGCGCGGCCCTGGTCGACGTACGAGATCTTGACGGTCTCGCCGACCTTGATCTCGCCGGAGTCCGGGGTCTCCAGGCCCTGCAGCATCTTGAAGAGCGTGGTCTTGCCGGCGCCGTTCGGGCCGATCACGCCGACGATGCCGTTACGGGGCAGGGTGAAGGACAGGTCGTCGACCAGGACCTTCTCGCCGAAGGCCTTGTTGAGCTTCTCGACCTCGACGACGATGCTGCCCAGACGCGGGCCCGGCGGGATCTGGATCTCCTCGAAGTCCAGCTTCCGCATCTTGTCGGCCTCGGCTGCCATCTCCTCGTAGCGGGCGAGGCGCGCCTTGGACTTGGCCTGGCGGCCCTTGGCGTTGGAGCGGACCCACTCCAGCTCTTCCTTGAGGCGCTTCTGGCGCTTGGCGTCCTTCTGGCCCTCGACCTTGAGGCGGGACGCCTTGTTCTCCAGGTAGGTGGAGTAGTTGCCCTCGTAGGGGATGGCGCGGCCGCGGTCGAGTTCGAGGATCCACTCGGCGACGTTGTCGAGGAAGTACCGGTCGTGGGTGATGGCCACGACGGTGCCCTTGTACTGGGCGAGGTGCTGCTCCAGCCAGTTCACCGACTCGGCGTCGAGGTGGTTGGTGGGCTCGTCGAGCAGCAGCAGGTCGGGGGCCTCGAGCAGCAGCTTGCAGAGCGCGACGCGGCGCTTCTCGCCACCGGAGAGGTTCACGACCTGCCAGTCGCCGGGCGGGCAGCCCAGGGCGTCCATGGCCTGCTCCAGCTGGGCGTCGAGGTCCCACGCGTTGGCGTGGTCCAGGTCGTCCTGGAGCTTGCCCATCTCCTCCATGAGCTCGTCCGTGTAGTTCGTGGCCATCTCCTCGGCGATGGCGTTGAACCGGTCGAGCTTGCCCTTGATCTCGGCGACGCCGTCCTCGACGTTCTGCAGGACGGTCTTGGACTCGTCCAGCTTCGGCTCCTGCATGAGGATGCCGACCGAGTAACCCGGGGAGAGGAACGCGTCACCGTTGGACGGCTGCTCCAGGCCGGCCATGATCTTCAGCACGGTGGACTTACCGGCACCGTTCGGGCCGACCACACCGATCTTCGCACCGGGCAGGAAGCTCAGCGTCACGTCATCGAGGATGACCTTGTCGCCGTGCGCCTTGCGCGTCTTGCGCATGGTGTAGATGTACTCAGCCAAGAGAAACCGTCCGGCAAGGAGTGAGTGGGCAGATGTACCCCATCTTGCCTGACCGAGCCCCGTCGGCGGAAACCAGTACTGCGGGGACGGCCTGACCTGCGCCTTCCCTGAGCGACCGGTCGGTCACCGTGGGTGGGCGCGGTCAGCGCGGCGGGGCCGTCGTCAGCCGCTGGTGCTTACTGGCCGGCCGTCTTCTTCCTGCGGAGGACGAAGACCGCGCCGCCGCCGACCACGACGAGCGCGACGGCTATGCCGGCGATCATCGGGGTGGCGCTGGAGCTACCGGTCTCGGCGAGGTCGCCGCCACCGGTGGTGCCGGAGGTGCTGCCGGAGGTGGTGCCACCGGTGGCCGGGGTCTGGGACGGCGACGGGGTGTCGGACGGCTTCGGGCCGGGGGTGGCCGTCTTGCAGTCGAGGACGCCCTCGATGACCTTCTCGAACCCGTTCGGGCCGGTGATGGTGAACTTGTACGCCTCGTCCTCGGCGACCGGGACGGTGAACGTCTCGGTCTTGCCCGGGGCGACGGTGTGCTTCTCGCCCTTCAGGTCGAAGGTCCAGTCCTCGTCGCCCTCGTTGGAGGCGGTGATGTCGACGCCGCCCTTGGCGCAGTTCTTCACGGCCGTGACGGCGGGGACGGCGCCCTGCTTCGCCCAGGTCGCGGTGGCCTTGGCGGTGACGGTCGAGGTGCTGGTGCCGGCCAGGATCAGCGTCTGGCTCTTGACCCGCTTGCTGACGAAGGCACGCCCGATCGGGACCGTGGTGTTCGCCTGCACGTTCACCTCGGCGGCGCCGTCGGCGGTGCCGGCCGGGACGTCGAGCCAGAACTTGCTGTCGCCCTTGTTGACACCGCTGACGGCCTTGCCGTCCTTGTCGACGATCTTCACGCCGGCGGGGGCGCCGGGCGCGAGGGAGACCGTGGCGCTGTCGGCGTTGGTGTCGACCGTGATCGGGCCGAGGCGCTGGCCGGCCTTGCCCGCCACCGAGGACGGCGACAGGCTGAGCGAGGCCGACGGCTCCGACAGGTCGCCGGCATTCCGCTCCAGGTACTTGGTCAGCAGCGCCGCGTCGTGGTTGACCGGGGTGGCCTCGACCTTGTCGGAGAAGTGCCAGATCGCGGCCTGGGTGGCGGCCGCGGCCGTGCGCGGGGTGAGCGTCCGGGCGCCGGCCTTCTTGGCCAGGTCACCGAGGTCGTTCACCTGCGGGTAGGAGTTCTGCAGGATCCAGCGGATCTTGCCGGCGTCCGGGTTGTTGTGGAGCGACGACTGGTCCCAGCCGACCTCGTCGTAGTCCTCACCGTTGATGGCGTTGGTGTGGAAGTCGATGCAGTAGGTCTGGATGGACCCACCGGACTTCACGTCCATGCTGAAGAGGCCGGCGGCGTACGTCTGGCCGGTCGCCTCGATGGTCACCCTGTCGTAGATCTTCAGGCCGCCGAGCGTCGCCGTGGCACCGCCGGTGCCCTGGCCGCCCTCGTCCGCCGTCGCCGGTCCCGCGACAGCTATCGCGCCGGCCGCGACGAGGCCCGAGACCACGGTCGCGGCGGCAAGGCGGGCAACGCCGCGCCTCCGTACAGAAAACATGGATTTCCCCTCCGGACAGGCTGCTCCGCGCCTTCGATCGAGACGCGTGGGGGGAGAGCCTGTCTGCAACTCACTGACCCACAGGAAGCAAGTGCCTCATGAGTAACCGGAATCCTAAGGACGGGGAAGGGCGCTGTATCCCGTCGTACGGTCTGATAACCATTCCGACTCGAAATCGTTATCAGCGGCCACCAGTTGAGGCGAAACGGCAGGTCAAGGTATCGACAAATCCCCACAACGGTCGGTCAGGGGACGGTTACGGCGGGGGTCTGCCAGGGATCGGGCTCGGATTCGGAGGGTTTCGGAACTTGCCCTTCCGGTACGGGTGTTTCCGCCGCCCCCTGCCGCACCGTCCGCCGGAAGGCCGCCGTCCCGCGCGTCAGGTCGTGCCCGACGGCCATCGCGTCGACGTCCACGAAGGTCTTCCGCTTCCCTTCCAGCTCCTCCTCACGGACCCTCAGCCTGCCGTGCACCACCAACGGTTCGCCCACCGACACCGAGGCCGCCAGGTTCACCCCCAGCGAGCGCCAGGCGCAGACCGTGTAGAAGCTGGTCGGTCCGTCCGTCCACACCGCGCGCTCGCGGTCCCAGCGCCGGGCTGACACCGCGAAGCGGAACCGGGCCACGCCGCCGGTGACCGTCTCGCGGTACTCCACGTTCGTCGCCACGTTGCCGACCAGGGTCACCGTCGTCTCGTTCATGTCCCCCACCTCTTTCTCATCGGGCTTCCGTCGCCTGGATCCCATGCTGGTGCCGGACCGGAAATCCCGCTGAGAGCTGTGGACAGGCGGGGAGTTGTGGAAAACCCCGTCACCCTTCCGGGCGACGGGGTCGCGACGAGAGCGGGGCGGCTCCCGCTCATCTTCGGCCTGCGCCCGCCCTCCTCGGCCCCAGGCGCCCGCCGCTCGCGATCCGGCTCGCCACCCGGGTGGCGCCGGAGGCCGTCACGAACTGCTCGCGCACCTCCCGGTACCGCATCAGCTCCGCCGCGATCGGGTCGAGCACCCGGGCCCGCCCGCAGGCCGCGACCGCCTCGCGCAGCTTGCGCTCGGCCTCCTGCCCGTACCGCCGCGCCGGCCCCCGTACCGCCGCCGCGCAGGCCCACTCCACCAGCGGGCCGCCGACGATGCCCGCGACCATGACGAGGACGGGCGCGAGCAGCCCCGGCCGCAGGACGCCCACGATCTGCCCGACCAGCCACAGCGCCCCGAGGAACTGCAGCAGGGTCATCACCACCTGTGCGAGGACGGCGGCCGGCCACCACGCGGGCCGGGGCGGCCGGGCCGCCGGGTCGCCCATGGTCACCACCAGCTCGTCCAGCGCCTCCGGCAGCCCGTCCGCGCCGCGCGCCGCCGCCTCGCGCACCGCCTGCGCCCAGGGCCCGGGCAGTCCGCGCGACGCCTCGTCGGAGACGATCCGGACGGCCTGCTCGACGCGTTGACGGGCAGTCAGCTCGTCCTCGGCCGGGGCTTGAAGGCGCGGGTCGGTGCCGGTGCCGTGCGCGCGGACCCGCTCGTACCAGCGGTAGAGCCGGAGCCAGGGCGTCCCGCAGGCCTTGATGGCGCCCCGCCGCCAGACGCGTTCGGCGGCCTCGCCGGCCGCCTGCGCGCCGACCGCGAGCGCGAGGCGGTCGGCGAACTCGTCGCGGGCCCGCTCGCCGAGCCCGGGCCGGCCGTCGGCGACGTACACCGGCCGGAGCCTGGCCGCGGCGGCGTCGACGTCGGCGGCGAGCCGGCGCTCGGGCGCCGTGCGCTCCTGCACGAACCGGCCGAGCAGTTCGCGCAGTTCGGGGACGCCCTCGCCCGTGAGCGCGGAGAGCGCGAGCACGGTCGCGCCCGGTTCGCCGTGCTCGCCGAGCGCCACGCCGTCCTCGTCGAGGAGGCGGCGCAGGTCGTCGAGGACGAGGTCGGCGGCCTCGGTGCCGAGCCGGTCGATCTGGTTGAGGACGACGAAGGTGACCTCGGCGTGCCCGGCGAGCGGCCGCAGGTAGAGCTCGTGCAGCGCCGCGTCCGCGTACTTCTCGGGGTCCACCACCCAGATCACCGCGTCGACCAGGCCGAGCAGCCGGTCCACCTGGTCGCGGTGGGCGGTGACGGCGGAGTCGTGGTCGGGCAGGTCGATGAGGACGAGCCCCTGGAGGTCGTCGTCGCCCGCGCCGCCCGCGAGCGGCCTGCGGCGCAGCCGGCCGGGGATGCCGAGCCGGTCGAGCAGTCCCGCGGCCCCTTCGGACCAGGAGAGGGCGAGCGGCGCGGCGGTGGTGGGGCGGCGCAGCCCGGTCTCGGAGACGGCGACGCCGGCGAGGGCGTTGAAGAGGGTCGACTTGCCGCTGCCGGTGGCGCCGGCGATGGCGACGACGGTGTGCCGGGCGGACAGCCGCTGCCGGGCCGCGGCCTCGTCGAGGACCCGGCCGGCCTCGGCCAGGACCTCGCTCTCGACGCGGGTGCGGGACAGGCCGACGAGCTCGTGGAGGGCGTCGAGGCGGGTGCGCAGGGCGCCGCCGTAGGTGCCGCCGAGGGCGGGGAGGGAGTCGTCGTCCTGGCCCGCGGGCGCGTCGTCCTGTGCGACCGGGCGGTCGGAGGCGCGCCGGGCGATGAGCCCGTCGTCCCAGCGGCCCGGTTCCTGGCGCTTCTCGTCGTCCACGGCGTCACTTCTCCTTCTGCAGTACGGAGAGCGCGGCGATCAGTTCGGCCTGCGGCTCGGGGGTCACGTCGAGGGCGTCGAGGGGCGCGAGCAGCCGGTCGCGTTCGGTGTGCAGGGCGCGGTCGAGGTACGCGGCGAGCAGCTCGCCGCCCTTGTCCCGCAGGCGCAGCGCGCCCTGGGCGCCGAGGAGTTCGGCGAGCCGGTCGCCGGCGGCGCGGGTGCGGCGCCCGCCGAGCAGGACGGCGGCGAGGAGGGCGGTGAGGGTCTCGGTGTCGGGGGCCGCGGCGGCGGCCCCGCGCTTCCCGGCCCTGACCGGGCCCCGCGAGGCGGCCGGGCGTTCCGTCTCCCGTACCTCCTCCTCGACCATCTCCTCCAGGACGCGCCGCCAGCGCCGTACGGTCATGGCGATCCGCTCGCCGGAGTCCTTGCCCGAGTCCTTGCCGAAGTCCCCGCGTCCCCCGGCCCGTTCACCGGGCGCGGGGACGCCGGGTGCGAGGGCGCCGTACGCGGGGGCGCCGGGCGCGAGGGCGCCGCCCGCGAGCGTCCCGGGCACGAGGGCGCCGGCGGCCGGTTCGCGGCGCCAGGCGTCCCGCACCCGCTCGTCGGCGGCGGCGACGGCGCACTGCACGAGTGCGGCGAGGGACTCGACGAGGGCGTCCACGAGCTCGTCGGCGGAGCTGTCGCGCGGGTAGCCGCGCCAGCGGGTCCGGGCGTCCCCGGCGAGCACGGCGCCCCGGCGGACCTGCTCGCGGACCCGCCGCCCCTGCTCCTCGTACGCGGCCTCGACGGCGCCGCCGAGCCGTACGGCGGCCGCGTACTGGGCCGCGACCGCCCCGGCCAGCTCCGGCATCCGGGTGTCGAGCGAGTCGATCACGCCGGCGGCGGTCCGGCCGACGGCCTGCTGGCGGGCGGCCGGGTCCTGGGCGCAGTGGGCGAGCCAGCCGCGCAGCGGGGCGACGGCGTTGTCGGGCAGCAGGCCGCTGCCGCCGCCGGTGGACTCGGGCAGCTCGGGGATGGTGAACCGGGGCAGGTCGCCGAAGCCGGCCTTGTCGAGCAGCGCCTCGTACTGCCGCGACACCTCGCCGATGACCTGGTGCGGGACCCGGTCGAGGACGGTGACCAGGGTGGCGTCGTACTCCTTGGCGGTACGGAGCAGATGCCAGGGCACGGCGTCGGCGTACCGGGACGCGGTGGTGACCATGACCCAGATGTCGGCGGCGCAGATCAGCTCGGCGGCCAGGAGCCGGTTCTCCACGACGAGCGAGTCGATGTCGGGCGCGTCGAGCAGCGCGAGCCCGCGCGGCAGGGTGGCGGCGGTCTCCAGGCGCAGGGCGTTGTCCTCGGGCGGCTCCTCGGGCGGGTGGTCGTCGTCCTGCGCCGGCAGCCAGACCCGGGTGAGCTGCGGCAGCACCCGCATTCCGGCGAACCAGTGGTGGTCTTCCGGGTGGCACACGAGCACGGGCGTCCGCGTGGTCGGCCTGAGCACCCCGGCCTCGCTGACCCGCCGCCCCACCAGCGAGTTGACCAGCGTCGACTTCCCGGCCCCGGTGGAGCCGCCGACGACCGCGAGCAGCGGTGCGTCGGGATCCTTCAGACGGGGCACCAGATAGTCGTCGAGCTGGGCGAGCAACTCGGCCCGGGTCTGCCGGGCCCGCGGCGCGCCGGGCAGCGGGAGGGGGAGACGCACGGCGGCGACACGGTCGCGCAGGGCGGAGAGTGCGTCGATCAGCTGAGGCCGTTCGTCCAAGGTCACCACATGCGAAGAATGCCCAATTTTGGAGCCTTTTTGAAGCGTATTGCGGCCCTGCGCGCCGACCGAACGGATGTAGCCGGGGAGCTCGCCCGCACCCCCGGGCATAACGACTGCACAACACCCGGCCCGAGTGGCGCGAAAAGCGCTGCACGAATCGCACCTGCCTGCGATTATCGGACCGCTTCACCGAACCTCCACATCGTGCCACGCAGGTGAAGCAACCGGGCCAGGGTGGTCGGACCCCTATCCTTGACCCCACCATCACGGGCCCCCGTAGCTCAGCGGATAGAGCAGGTGCCTTCTAAGCACTTGGCCGCAGGTTCGAGTCCTGCCGGGGGCGCACGACGAAGACCCTCCTTCGGGAGGGTCTTTTTGCTGGTCAGGGGCGGTTTTCAGCCGGGGGTGGGAACCTCGGGGAGAGGCCCTCGGATGGCCGGATCCGTCCGGCTGGAACCGGCCAGAGGCGGCCTCTGACGGCTGGTTTTCCCGAAAACTTCCCGAAGTTTTGAGATCGCCCGCTGCCCTGCCTCACTCCGACCGGCGTGCTCTCCTCTGTCGATCAACCCCCTGCTGGATGACGGTGAGCCGCCCCTCGACTCCCGCCGGCAGTGTGGACCGGGGCACGGGGTGGGGCGAGGCAAGCGAGGAAGCGAAGATCGCGGCCAGGTCGTGCGGCACGCCGGCGCTGAAGCTGGCGCACCACAGGTACGGGTCCCCGACGACAGGCTCGGCCCACGCCTGCCATCCGAGCTGTCCGGGCCGCGGATCGGCATCGCGCACGAGCGGTGGCACCTCCTCCAGCGAGACGCCGGCGGACAAGCCAGGGGCGAGGGCGGCGGTGCGGGGGCGGTCGATGTCGATGCCACATCGATGACACCTGCGCCGTCTCCAAGAGAGTCGCGGGTCGGGGCGCTCACCTTTCAGGAGGCAGGTCGCCATCGCAGCCAGGAATCTACGGGGACAGGTCGATGGCAGGGCATACAGTCCGAGAGCAGGAGAGGGGGCCTGATGGCGCTGAACAAGAAGGGTTCTCGGCGGATCACAGTCGACGGGGCCGCCTACCGCTGGCGGATCCGCCGGAAGCCGTCCTACATGCAGGGACTGTGCTGGACGCCTTTGGCCTACGCCGTCGAACTCGCCGACGACGACCGCCCGAGCAGGACGTTGGTTGTCACCACTGGCCAACCGCCACCCCAGTAACTGGCTGGGCGTTGAAGCAGAGCCCGTCAGGCCGGATCATGTTGCCGCCAGCATCAAAGAGGCACTGGCGCAGGGCTGGGAGCCTGCCGCGTCCGGCTCCCCCTTCCTGCTTGACCAGTCGGCGACTTTCGTCCCGTCGCCTTGATCGTCAGACGTCCTGGGGCTAGACCCCTGAAACAGCTTGCCGGTGCGAGAGAGTGATTCGACGCCGGACCGTGTCGATGTCAAGGATCTTGACCAGTAGTGCGTCACCCACCTGGATGCCGAGCTGAGGGTTTTCCAGGTGCTCGTCGGCCAGTTCGGAGTTGTGTACCAGCCCCTCGAAACCGTTCTCCACCTCTTCAATGCGTACGAAGACGCCGAACGGTATGAGTTTGGTGACGCGGCCGACGAGGGTCTGGCCGATCTGCACGGTCAGCAGCGGCATCGGATCTTCGTGCAGGGCCTTGAGGGACAGTGATACGCGTTCGCGGATGGGATCGACGTCGAGAATTTCGGCGTCGATCTCCTGGCCGACGGAGACGATGTCGGATGGGTGGTTGAAGGGACGCCATGACAGCTCGGGGATATTGATCATCGCTTCGAAGCCGCCGATGTCCACGAAGGTGACGCCGAAGTCGGCGATGTGGGTCACCGTGCCGGTGACGGTCTCGCCTCGGTGAAGGGTCTTGAGGAAGGCCCAGTTCCGGTCGCTCCGCGTCGGCTCGGTCTGCCAGCGGGCCCGTACCACGCCGTCGTCGTCGGGCATGACAGCGGTGAACAGAGGCGCACGTTCATCGGCATACACGGACAGGAGCGCTGCAGCTTCGGCATCGGACAGCCGGGCGGCCAACTCCGCGAACTCATCCTCGTCAGCGACAACGCTGTGGATCCGGCCGTCCTGGTCCTGCCAGACACATTCGACGAGGCCCTCGGCGGGGAGGGCACCGATGACTGCGTCGACGTCGGTGGACAGGTCCGGCCACACGGCCAGCCGGGCGCGGGGAGCGATCCCGGCGCGAACCGTGTCGATGGAGTCGCGCGTGAGGCGGTGCCACCGCGAGGCGCCTTCGATGTACGTCTCTTCCAGGAGCCCGGCGCGGCATGCGGCGACTGCCCAGCGCAGACCGGCCCAGAACTCGTCGTCGCCGGGCCGCTGGACATCTGCGCCCTCGGTCTCCATCTCGTACGGAGAGGAGTCCAGGCGTTCTGGGAACAGCCCCAGCGCGCGGCTTCCGGCCAGTGCCTCCCTGCAGGGCCGGCTACTGCCGATATAGAGGTACTGGTCCCATCCCACATGGACCGCGAACGCGCCTTCTGCCTCCAGCCGGCACCAGGCGCCGTTGTCACGCAACATGGCGCGCACCAGCTCCAGCGCGATGTCGAGCGGTACCTCTGCCCCGTCGTGAAAACCGGTCGGACCGGTAGGGAAGAGCCCGGCCAACCCAAAGCCGTCCACCAGAGGCTCCGAACCGAAGTGCGCGAAGGACGGGACCTGCGGTTCACGTACGGCCAGGTGATCGACGCCGGTGTCTTCGGCGAAGGCCGCGACCGCCTGAAGATAAGACGCCTCGACCTCGCCGTGATCGCTGACCGTGTCCTCACTGCCGGTGTACTGCCCGTGCTCGTCACGGTCGGCGGGGTTGTACTTGGTCACGCGGTAGACGTAGGGGAGCTGCACCGTCCCATCATCCAGCACGCTACCTGCCACCCCGCGAGGAATTGCCATGGGAGGTGAGACAGAGACGTGAACGACTCCCCGAAACAGATCAGGAACTGTTGGTCAGCGCGATGCTCTGTGACACGAGCCGCGAGCTCCTACAACAGCGTGCCTTCGCTCCGGGCCAACTGCGAGACCCGCTAGTGACATCAACGCTGCGCAACTTCCGCTCTCAGGTCGTGGCAGCACGCAAGCACAACCGGGCAACCCACGAGCTCTTCGTGGACCAGGTGGTGTCGCGGTAGAGAGAACCGGTGCCTGCCAGCGCCCCGGCGCGTGGACCGCGCACAGCAAGGTTCGCTGGCACGCGTAAGCCAAGGCGGCTGGGTTCACTGTCACCCTCGTGCGGATGACAAAGGACAACTGCATGGTGCCCGAACTACCGAAGAGGGGAAGCGGCTCACCAGGAGATCAGACGGCCCTCCGGTGTGTGAGTGAGCGTCACGCAGTCGATCCAGTCACCACTTTCCGGATACTCCCAGTTGTCCGCATCAGCCAGGGCGTTCAGCAGTTCCTCGCGGGCGAGGGGCGGACCGGGCTGGAAGCCGGCGCCCCCGCTCGGAGGCGTCCAGGGGATGACGCGGCACACGTCGATCCACCCCCTGTCGATCAAGGGAAGGAGGATAGGAACCAGCTCTCCAGGCGGCGCCGATGCGAGGGGTTCGTCCAGATCACCGCGGACGCCCGGGAGGATGTCGATCTCAAAGGCGTTGAGCATGAATGCGCGCTCGGCGGCGGAAAGGTCTTCTGGAGCGTTCACACCGGGATCGTCGCACGGCTGATGCCGGTGGCCACAGGCCCCTCCATTGACGGAGGCGATCGGCACCGTCAGGGTCGGTGCATGGATTCCACCCTCGCATCGCTCGGTTGCAGAACGGCCTGGTCGAAGCTGCTGGAGAACTACCGTCCTCGGCCCACTGACGATCAACAGGGTCCGCCGTCCCTGGGATGCCTGATCGAGGCAGCTGGCCGCAACGCCACGCTCGGCGCAATGTACCCCTGGGTGTCGATGCAGCAGCTGAGCGTGTCCACGGAGAACAGATGGGAGGAGTGGGGGCATGCCTCGCTTCCGGCGATGTTCGCCCGGCCCGACGGGTATGCGGTGGTGGGCCACGACCGGCGTGGGGAGATCGTCCGGCTGACGACGCCCGATCCGGGAAAGGCCGCCGCGTTCGCAGCGGGCCTGATGCGCACCGATGACGCCGTGAGGCCGGAGGGGCCGCGGGCATGGTCGTCCGAGGTGGAGCGAGTTCTGCGGGAGGCGGGCTGGCATCCCGGGCGGGCTGTCGATACGACCGGCTGGAAACAGCAATTGGAGCAGGACGGCTTCCGCTCTCATGCCGCTGCCGAGGACTTCCTGGGCGAGTTCGGCGAACTGGTGATCGGGCACGGAGGTGCAGGCATCACACGCGCCCGGGAACCCGTCGATCTGGACTCACTCCTGGCGCTGGGCGAGGCCGACCGCTTCGACGAGTGGGGCGAGGAGATCGGCCACCACCTCTTCCCGGTCGGCGAACTTGCCGGCCGGTTCCTCGGCCTGGGCGAGGACGGTGAACTGTACGTCGTCGCCAACTGGCTGGCCCGCTTCGGCCGTATGCCCGAGGCCATGGAGAACCTCGTACTCGGCGTCATGCCCGTGCACATGCCGGAACCCGAGTAGGCCGGGGCACAGGAGAACGTCCTGAGCCGCCGGCACAACGCTCGTGGTCGTCCGCTCAGGACGTCGCGGTATTCCTGAACGTGGCGAGGAGCGCCCGGGCGCGATCCCGAAAGGCTTCGTCCTGGCGGATGATGCGGTTCTCGACTCCCGAGCGGACCACCCGGGCGTCGCCGTCGGCGAGGACTTCAAGCCGGCGCAGGTGGTCGCCGTTCAGGGCGGCGCCTCCGAGGGCTTCCAGGGCGTCGCAGGCCCCTGCCGGATCGGCGTCCGACTCGGCGGACGCCAGTGCGGCCGAGGCGAGCGCGGCATGGTCCAGAGCGGCAGGGTCCGCCACGGCCACGAGGGCCAGCGCTGCGGCCGGCGCCTGCACCGGATCGTCGAAGGCCGCCTCCAGCCTGGCGGTGAGCGGACGACCGGCCGGGCCGAGGAGCGCGGTCGCCCGGGCGGCCCTCGCCACCGACCAGCGGGTCCACTGGCTCTGCGCGGCGCGGTCGAAGACCGACGCAAGGACGGCGACGACAGGTTTCGGATCCCCCGTGACACGCCACAGGGCTTCGGCGAGGGCCGTGTCCGTGTCCAGCGCGGGCGTGGTGTTCTTGCTCGGGTCACTGAGCGCCCCACGCAAGAGTGGCGCCAGAGCCGCTCCTCGGGAACCGAGCGCGGCAGCGGTCCTGGCAGCATCGCGCAGGTCCAAGCCACCACGGCCGAGTTCCGGTTCGAGGCATCGCAGCAGCGGCGCGGGATCGTCCGTGAGGTCGTACAGGGCCTTCGCCGCCGGGAGAACGTCCCGTTGGGCTGCCGCACGCAGCGCGGCGACGGCCATGCCGCGATCCGACGGAGCACAGTCTGCCGCGACGGCGACAAGGGCACGTGAGGCTTGGCCGGGAAGGTGCGGGACCGCTGCGCACAGCTCGGGCAGCGCAGCCGCCGCCTCGGCGCCCCACCCGGCCAACAGGGTGGTCAGCTGCCATGGTTCGTTGCCGCTGAGCGCCGCGGGCCGGGAGAGGCGGGAGCGAACAGCATCGAAGAGTTCCCTGTGGAACGGGAAGGCCGCGCTTTCCGCGTCCCACAGTCCGGTCGCCGCGTCGAGGGCACGCGGGCGGCGCCCGAGGCCGGCGGCGAGGAGCGGGGCAGCCTGCTCGGGTGCGACGAGCACGAGTGCGGCCAGAGCACGGTCGGCGTGATCGTCTTCCCTGTCCAGGTTCCGTCCGGCGAGAGGGGCGAGCACGTCCGCAGCGAGTTCGGCAGCGTTGGCCAGCCGCCCCAAGAGAGACGCCATGTCCACCACTGCCTTGTCGTCGGCAGCCGCCGCACACAGGCTCTCCACCAACTGCTGTGGGGCACTGCGCGAAAGCATGCAGGCGCGGTCGGCCGCCCAGGCGCCTTCGGCCCGGACCTCGGTCCGGCTGTCGCGCAAGGCCGCGTCAACCAGTGCGAACGCCGCCTCCCGCTCCGGCCCACGATCCCGGCCCAGGAGGGCCTCGACAACGGCGGCCAGCGGCTCACCGCGTTCGAGGTCGAAGTCGGAACGCAAGGAGTCGGCAGGCAGGAGCGACAGCATCGTCGCGTGCAGTGAATCAGTCCACGAAGCGTCCGCATCGAGGCAGGCGAAGAGGGCGGCCAGCCGCACGACGGCAGGCTGAGACGGGTCCAGGACGGAATCCGCCTCAGCCGCTCCACGCTGCGGGTCGAGCCGAGCGATCCCGGCCAGGACCTCGGCCCGGACGGCGGGCTCGGTCTCCTCCGCCCAGCGGGTCCCCAACGCGGGCAGGACGGTTCTTCCGGCGCGGGTATGCGAAACCGCCCAGGCGGCGGTCCGCCGGACGTCCGGCTCGGCATCGGCCAGCAACGGCAGAAGCAGCTCCAGCTGCGCGGCCACGGCCGCCCGAACACCACCCGGCGCCACGCCGTACTCGTCCTCGCTCTCGGCCATGCCACCAAGCAACCCGAGGACGTCAGCCGGATGATGGCCGGCCGCCGCGATCCTGGCCAGGAACGGCACCGCTTCCGCGCTGGCCGCGTAGACCGTCCCCTGGTGCAGCACGCTCCCGTACAGCTCCGACAGCGCTTCGGCCGCCGCAGCGGCGTCCGTACCTGCCAGGGCCCGAAGCAGGTCAGGAACGTCCTCCGCGCTGCCGTACGCGTGGAAGGAGGAGGCCCAGGGCAAAGCGTCCAGGCCATCGAGCGGGTGTGCGAGATCCATGCGGGGCATGGTGCCAGCCGCCTCTGACATAGCCTCCCCGCAGCCAGCTGCAAGGTCATCAGGCACCCTTCCAGCTGGTTGAAGTGCATCGGCCGCGTCACACGACGGCACATCGCACAGAACAGTCTTCAAGGCGCGGCTCCATCGGCACCACACGATAAGCATCGTGTCGAGAAGTCACCTTGCCCGAGCACCTCTCGCCGAAGAGGCTGCGGCACGGGTAAGACCGATGCTCGAAGGCAGCCGCGGACCGGGCAGTGCCTGGGGGCCTTCGATGCGTTGCTGGAGTTCGGCGATCTGCCCGGTGATGCAGCGGGCATAGGTGGAGAGCAGGACGGGGACGCTGTTGCCGGCCCAGTCGGCGACCTGGGCGGGCGGGATGCCATTGTTGAGCCAGGTCGTGAGACAGGTGTGCCGGAGGTCGTACACGCGCTTCCCGACAGGCGACTTGAACTCGTGCTCGGGCAGGACGGCCTTGCGGGCCTTGGCCCAGATCCGTCGGTAGACGGAGCCGGCCAGGAGACCACCCTTCTCTCCGGGGAAGAGCAGGTCGCCGGGCTTGAGCTGCTCGCGTGCGATCAGGTCCCGGAGGCTCGCGACCAAGTCGGGATGGACGGGGACGGTGCGGGTGTCTCCGGATGCGCGGCCCTTGAGGTTACGGGTCTCGTGGACCTCGCCGTCGTCGGTCCAGTGGCTGCCGACCTCGGGCTCGGCCGTGTGGACGCGAAGCTCGCCCCAGCCGGTAGCCGGGAGGACGGCGTCCTCGACCCGCAGGGCGACCGCTTCCTCGGGCCGGAGGCCGGCGTAGTACAGGGTCGCGAAGAACACGGTGAGCCGGTGGCCAGTGCGAGGGCGGGCGGCGATCCAAGCGAGCAGGGCGGCCACCTGGTGGGGGTTGAGGAGGGATCGCTTGTCGACGGCGCCGGAGGTCTTCGGGGCGGTGTTGTCCTCCTTCCCCTTGGGCATGGGGTTGGCTCGGAGGACGTTCTGGCGGACTGCGTGGCGCAGGGCCACGTTGAGGATGCGGCGGTAGCGCTTGGCGGAGCTGGCGGCGGCCGGCGTGCCGTCGAGGACGGTGTCGAGGGCGTGGAGCACGGCGTCGACGTGTTTGGTGTCCTCCCAGGCGCTCATCGGGAGCGAGTTGCGCCGGATCCAGGCCAGGATCGCCCGGTACTCGGATGGGGCTTCCTCGCGACGGTTCTTGTTGAAGGCGTACTCGCGCAGCGCCTTGCGGACGTCGACGCCCTCGTAGTGGACGGGTTCAGCCCGGAGGAGTGCGAGCGTGGCCTTGGTCAGGGCCTTGGCGGTGCTTCCGCGCGGCCGGCACCACCAACGCGGCTCGCTTCCCTCTGAGCGCCACCGCCGCAGCCCTCGCCGAGCTGGGCAAGCGGCTCGCCTGATCACCCATGGCGCACCCCCACCAGGGCCAGCAGTCTCACTACGATCGGAACACCATGACGCTCGACATCCCGCGCATTGAGCAGCTCCTCCAGGACGGCGTCCGCGACCGGGTCTACCCGGGAGCAGTCTGGGCCGTCGGCAACGCCTCCGGTACGACGGCGAGCGGTGCTGTCGGCCTCCTCGACCCGACCCGTCCCGACGAGCCAATGCGGCTCGACACGGTCTTCGACATCGCCAGCCTCACCAAGATCGTCGCGGTATGGGCTGTCATCGGCACCCTCGTAGAAGAGGGCAAGCTCCAACTCCACACCCCGCTCGGCACCTTCTGGCCCGAGGTCACCGTCCACCCGCTCGCCCAGGTCACCACCCACGAGCTCCTCACCCACACGGCCGGGCTCCCCCTGCGCGCCAACCTCAAGAACCTGTACGGAACGGACCCCCAGGACATCCGCGACGGGGTACTCCACGAGGCCCTCCACCGCGCGCCCAGCGAGGCCGTCGAGTACACCGACCGCGCCGCGCTCATCCTCGGCTACCTGACCGAATACCTCGCCGACCAGCCCCTCGACCACCTGGCGACCACCCGCGTCTGGGAACCCCTCGGCATGACCGAGACGCGCTTCGGCCCCGTGCCTGCGGACGTCATGGCCCGCTGCGCCCCCACCGAACTCGACGAGGAAAGCGGCACCCACCTCAAGGGCACCGCCCACGACTTCTCCGCCCGCCTCCTCGGCGGCACCTGCGGCATCGCCGGCACCTTCTCCACCCTCACCGACCTCAGCCGCTTCCTCCAGCACATGCTCACCCCGACACAAACCGCCTTCGGCCCGAACTGGACCGCCGACTCCCTCCGCATCCGTACCGGCGAACTCACCCCGGCCCGCGGCCTCTTCTGGCACCCCGCACCCGGCACCGAGCTCCACGAAGACATCTGGGTCCACTACGGCTTCACCGGAACCGGCATGTGGATCAACCCTGCACGGGGCCGCTGGGCTGTTCTCCTCACCAACAAGATCTACTTCGCTCGGGACCGCGAGCCGTTGACTGCCATCCGCAACGCATTCCGGTCATTGGCCCTCGCCTGAGCCAGGCAAGGTGTTAGGTGTGGATGGACCAGCACCTACCAACTTGGCCGCAAGGACCCGCCTTGGCACCTCCACACCCCCTATACAGAACACGCGTTCGACATGAATGATGGGGTCGATCGCGTGCCAGTTCGGCACGTAGCTCGTTAGGCAGCGCAGTCGAAGAGCACGTGGGCGCCAACGCGCTTCTCGGCGTGCACGAGGAGAGGCAGCGATGGGCGATCGCAGCACGATTGAATGGACCGAAGCCACGTGGAATCCCACGACGGGATGCGACCGGATCTCGCCAGGCTGTGACAACTGCTACGCACTGACGTTATCTCGACGACTCAAGGCCATGGGTACGACCAAGTACCAGAACGACGGCGACCCGAGAACATCCGGCCCCGGCTTCGGCCTCACATTGCACCCCGACGCGCTCTCCATCCCCCTCCAGTGGAAGACACCACGCATGGTGTTCGTGAACTCGATGAGCGACCTCTTCCATGCCAGGGTGCCACTGGAGTTCGTACGCCAGGTGTTCCAAGTGATCGCCGAGACTCCTCAACACACGTACCAAATGCTCACCAAGCGCGCCCGGAGGCTTCGACGGCTGGCAAACGACCTGGACTGGCCACCCAATCTATGGATGGGCGTTTCCGTCGAGAGCAGGGAACAGTTGGACCGTATCGATGACCTGCGCCAAGTCCCTGCGGCTGTACGGTTCCTGTCATGTGAGCCGCTACTCGGTCCGTTGACCGACCTCCAGCTCGATGGAATCGGATGGGTGATCGCCGGCGGCGAGTCCGGCCCCAGGCATCGGCCGATGCATGAGGACTGGGTGGTGGAGATCCGCGACACGTGCAACAAGGCTGACGTGCCGTTCTTCTTCAAACAATGGGGAGGCCGCACGCCCAAGTCCGGCGGTCGGGAGCTCGATGGCGAGACGTGGGATGAAATGCCGCCACGCCACCCGGTAGCCACCGCTTGTTAATGGCCATTTTCCGCTCTGCCATGAACGCCCTCTGGTGACATCCGGCCACAGTGTGTGACCCTCTCCCCCGGGGTCAGTCACTGGGGAGTGGGGGAGTTCATCATGGCCGTGCCCAAAGACGTCATCTGGCCGCGTGATCCACACACTGCGGCCAAGCACGACCTGCTCAGCAGGTATCTCTCGGCCTGGGCGCCCATCCTGCTCTCCCGACACGACCTGATCACCTACGCGGAAGGGTTCTCGGGACCGGGCATTTACACCCAGGAGGAACCGGGTTCCCCTGTACTCGCCCACGACGTCTTCGCCGGTGCGATCCACAGGTATCCCAAGCACGTGCGCATGTTCCTCATGGAACAGGACCAGCGACGGGTAGAGGAACTGCGGCGCCAGATGGAACGAGCGCAGTCCCGGCAGTCCCGCTACGTGAAGCAGCGGCTGAGCGTGGATATCCGCGGCGGCGACTTCCACCCGGCACTCATCGAGAGGCTCCGGACCAGCGGCTCCTTGGGTAAGCCGCTGTTCGTGCTCCTGGACAGCTACGGCGGCCCTGACATCCCCTCGTCGCTACTACAGGATCTGGCCAAGCAGCCAAGTACCGAGGTGATGGTCACCTTCGCACCGAGCTTCCTGACCCGCTTCGCCGAGAAGAACGACGGGCACCGCCAGAGAGGAAACACGGCCTTCGGCGGCGAGGAGTGGCAGGAGGTCTTCAAGAAGCCGAAGTCTGAGAAGTTTCCCTTCCTGCGCGACCAGTACCGGGAGACTCTTCACCGCGCTGGCTTCTCCCACACCCTTCACTTCGAGATGGTCGACGAAGGCAGCAGGGTCCTCTACTTGATCTTCGGTACGAGCCACGAAAAGGGCTTGGAGAAGATGAAGGACGCCATGTGGGGCGTCGACAACTCCCATGGCGTTCGGTACCGAGACCCCAAGGACCCTCAGCAGCAACAGTTGGACCTCGAACTCGAACCAGACACAGCACCGCTGCGTCGCATACTGCTGGACTACGTCGCCGCCTCGCCCCATGGCAGGACGGTCGCAGAGCTGAAGGCGTACACCTTGCTGGAGACGGTCTACAGGCCCGCGCAGGTCACCAGGCTGATTCGGCAGATGCGCAACGATCAGACCGTAGCCACGGAACCGAGCGGGGTCACTGCAAAGACACGAGTGTTCCCCTCCCAGCCCCTTTCGCCTCGGACGCCCTCCCCGCGACAGGACGCTCTCTGGTAAGCGCGTCATGGCAGGTTGAGGCTCCGCGCAAGTTTCTCCATATCGTCCTGGCAGCGGGGCAACTGACCCCCACGTCGGCAACGGCGTTCCCCTGCGGCTCACCAGCCTCCCGGCGGGACGGGTCCGTCCGAGAGCTGAGCAGGATCATTCTCGGCTGTGTACTGGTCGGCGATGGTGAATGTGCTGGAACAGTCGGGGCACTCGGCGTGGCCGAAGAGGTAGGTCAGGCCCTCGGCCATCCACTCCCAGCCGTTTCCCAGGGCTGTCTCGTACATCCACCGGGCCGTGGAACTAAGTTCACCAGCGACAACAGGTCTGAGCGGGCGCCGACGGATGTCTCCCAAGTCCCAGTCGCGATAGGCCGAGTAGCGGCCGTGGTTGCCGATCGCCACGGTGACGCGTACCTCGCAGTGGGGGCAGCCGACCTCGTAGAAGCCGTCTTCGAAGTCGTACTCGGCCAGGCTCCAGACGCTCGCGCCGGCGAATGCGAGATGAGCCCGGAAGAGGGCCATGGCGGTCGCCGCTGAAAGGTCACTGTCGGCGAGGCGCCGGGCGACCATCTGCTTCAGTTCGACGATTACTGGGGCCAAAGCCCTGATGAGATCGTCGGCGCCGTGGTCCTGATGGACTCCAGCCATGATCGCTCCGGCCAGTTTCAACGCCCGGTCCATGGCAGTCGTCTCACCGGCTTGGGCGATGTCTCTCAGATGCGGGAGCGCGGCGAAGCTCGCAGCCGAGACGGTGAGCCCCTCGGTTGCCAGGAGGTGCCAAAGCTCCCGCCACACTTCTTCGTCGCGGGACGGCGATCGCAGAACCCGCTCGAGAACAGGCGGAACCTCGTCGTACGGTCCGCGCCCGTACCTCGGCAACTGCCACTCGATCATTCGCCGATTCAAGCACGGGGCCCCACGGGGCCCGAATCGGAGAGGTCGTGCATCCTGACCGGATGACGCAGACCGGAGCCGAACATGTGAAGGTGCATTTCCACCTCGAGACGGATGACGATTGGCCTCCCGCCTCGGTAGAGAGTCTTTGGGCTCTCGACCGAGGCGACGGCACCGTGCAACTCGACAACACTCCTTGGTTCGTACGCGGCGTGGCGTGCGGAGACGTCCTCGCCACCCACCCCGACGAGGAGGGCGTTCTCTGGGCGGGCCATGTGGTCGAGCCGTCTCAGAACTGCACGATCCGACTCATCGTGTTGCGGGACAAAGGATCTGGCGCGGCACGGCAGAGCGTTCTGAACGCCTTCGCGGAACTGGGAGTGGGTGGAGAGGGGATCGAGCGATTCGGCATGGTCGCCCTCGACGTGCCACCGGAGGCGGACCTCGCGAGGGTCCAGCGGCTCCTCGATCACGGCGTGGCCCAAGAATGGTGGGACATGGAAGAGGGCTGTATCACCGACGCCTGGCGGGCAGCACAGTCGGGGTGAGCGGCGTGCGCGCCAGTTACGCACCGACGGCTTCGCTCCAGCTCCCATCCGGGCCGCGGTGGAGACTCCTGCGTCGCATCCGCCGGGCCGCCTCTTCGAGTGCTGCCCGTTCGTGGGCTCGCCGGGACGTATCCGGGTCCGTGAGGTCGAAGCCGAGCAGCGAGACCTCGTCCGGGTCAACGTCCTCGGGCGAGGGCCGGCCTTCCAGGAGGAAGCCGAAGAGGGCTCGAAGGGCTTCGTTGCCCAGTTCCAGAGGGTGGAACGGCAGCGCGTACGGCTCCTCGTCCCACTCCGGGTCGGACTCCACGGTCCGGTCACCTGCCCAGTAGGGCATCTCGAAGGGGAACGGGCCACCGATGTTCTCCACGATGCCGCTGTCTGGCGAGAGGCTCAGCGAGCGGCGGAGGCGGCCGTCCTCCCAGACCGCGAAGGCAAGCCAGTCCGAGACGCTGTGCATCGCGTGCAGGATCACGCGACGGCCCGCCGCGGCCTCCAGGAGGTGCGCCGGCAGTTCCGACGGGCGGTCGAACATCAGACGCCGATCGCAGACCAGGTCCACGCCCCGGAAGCTCGCCGCGTACGTGAGGCCCTCCGGCGGGTACGTCGATTCCCCCAGGACGTCGCCCTCCGTCGACTCCATCCCCCAGCCCGGGAAGACCTGGGCGATCAACACCGCCGTTCCCTCAGCCACCGGCTCGCCGGCCTCCCGCAGTGCCGAGGCCACGTCTCCGTCCGCGTACGCCAGTAGCGCCGTCTTCGCTCCCATGCGACGCACGCTAGCCCCAACCACTGACAGTCCGGCCGTCCCGAAAAAGCCCGAAGTTTTCGGCAACAGCCAGCAGTCGGGCGTGTTCGCCCAGGTCAGAGCCACCCCGCTCCCCCTCCCACCAAGTGCCTTCTAAGCACTTGGCCGCAGGTTCGAGTCCTGCCGTGGGCGCACAGCGGGACCCCTCCTTCGGGAGGGGTCTTTTTTGCTGGTCAGGGGCAGTTTTCGGTCGAGGGCGAGGGGGTCGGGGAAGGCTCCCCCCGTGGCTGGATCTGTCCGGCTGAATCCAGTCAGAGGCGGCCCCTGGCGGCCGGATTTCCCGAAAACCTCCCGAAGTTTTGACGTCGCCCGCTGTCCTTCCTCAATCGGATCCGCGTGCTCTCCTCCGCCCCCGGGTGCCTGGGTGGACGACGTCGAGCTGCCCCTCGACGCCGGCGGGCAGGCAGGAGCGCGGCACGGGGTGGGGGGAGGCGAGCGAGGCTGCGAAGATCGCGGCCAGGGGCCGACAGGATCCTCGGCTCGCTGCGGGACGCACAGCAGCGGCCGGTGGAGGCGTTCCGCGTCGAACTGCCGTCGGGCCGCTATCGGGTCCAGTCGCCGACCATCGATCCCGACCCGAACACTCAGTTCATGCTGGCCCGGCTGCTGCCCGAACAACCGGTCCGCCGACGGATCCTCCCTCTGGTGGGATGCGGTCATGTACTACGACGACCTCAGCCCCTACGCCTACTCCCCCGCAGAAGAAGGCGACGTGTTCACCGAGGTCAGCACCGGCACGCTGCTCGTCACCGTGCGGGGCGCCTACCGGCGGCTCAACATCGGCTGGCTGGAGACCGGACGGCCCTGGACCGCTGGACCGACACCTGCGGAGTTCGCGTCCAAGCTACTGACAGTGCTGGAGACGCAGGCCGTGAACGAAGCCCTCGGCCTGCACGAATGTGACCTGTGTCCCGAACCGCTCGACGACGCCCACCCCTGGTACGAACCCCGGCCGGGACAGCGCCGCGCGAGCGCCGGCACAGGCGAGATCCGCGTGCCCGGGGCTCCGGGGACCGCCTACGCGGCACCCTCCCTCATCGGGCACTACGTACTCGACCACGGCTACCTGCCACCCCGGGAGTTCGTCGACGCCGTCCTCGCCTTCGACCTCCAGGACCGCTCGACAGCCTTCCCCTCGATCGCCTTCCCCTGGATCCCCGACGACGCCGAGCTGTACGACGCCTTGGTCGAGTGAGATCGCGTGATCAGCGAGCTTGAGCCACCTCGCGAATTCAACCGAGCTCCCGGAGGCTCAGGACTGAACCGCCGCGGTCAACTCCGGGAAGGTGACGCCGGTCAGCTCTTCGGAGACGGTCCACAGGCGGCGGGCTGTGGCCGGGTCGCTGGCCGCCGCCGAGCGGCCGGCCAGGGCGGGGGTGCCGCGCATCTCGAACATGCCGTCGGGACCGACGAAGCTGCCGCCGGGCAGGTCCTGGACGGCCGCGTAGAGGGAGTTGAGCGCGCCCGCCTGGCCGTCCTGGGCAATGAACTTGTTGCCCAGGCGGAAGAAGAGGCGCCGCAGGGTGCTGGCGTCGTTGCCCTGGAGGTTGGTGGCGGCCCAGCCGGGGTGGGCCGCCAGCGCGCGGACGGGCGAGCCGGCTGCGGCGAGCCGTCGCTGGAGCTCCAGGGTGAACAGCAGCATCGCCAGCTTGGACTGGCTGTAGGCGGTCATCGGGTCGTACTCGCCGGTCAGGTCAAGGTTGTCGAAACGGATGCGGGGGCTGCCCGGGGACTTGTGCGCGGTCGACGACAGGGACACCACGCGGTCCGTGATGTGTGGCAGCAGCAGGTTGGTCAGGGCGAAGTGCCCCAGGTAGTTGGTGCCGAACTGCGTCTCGAAGCCGTCCTTGGTGCGGCCCTCGGGGACGTTCATGACTCCGGCGCTGTTGATGAGCAGGTCCAGGTCGCCGTGCCAGCCGTCGGCGAACTCGCGCACGGAGGAGAGGTCGGCCAGGTCGAGCCGACGGACCTCGACGCTGCCGTTCACAGCCTGGGCTGCGGCTTCGCCGCGCTTGGTGTCCCGTACGGCGAGGACGACGTGGGCGCCCGCGGCGGCCAGGGCCGTGGCGGTGGCGAGTCCGAGGCCGCTGTTGGCGCCGGTCACGACGGCCGTGCGGCCGGTCTGGTCGGGGATGTCGGTGGTGTTCCAGGGCTGGGTGTGCGTGTTCTTTGCCATGACCCCAATGTATGCACTGACTACAATGTAGGCAACATTAACAATGTGGGCGTCGCTCACACCCAGCTAGGCTGGGAGCATGACGAACCGCCCCTACCACCACGGAGACCTCCCCGCCGCGCTACTCGCACGGGCCGAGCAGACGTTGCGCGAGAAGGGATCGGGCGCCCTGTCCCTGCGGGAGCTGGCCCGCGAGATCGGGGTGAGCCCCGCCGCACCGAGTCGCCACTTCAGGTCCAAGCAGGCGCTGCTGGACGCCCTGGCACTGACCGGGTTCGAGCGACTCGCCGAGGCCATCGAAGCCTCGCAGGAAGGCGCTGGTGAGGCGTTCACCGAACGGTTGGACGCTGCGGCCCGCGCCTACGTGGGCTTCGCCACGGCCAACGCCGCACTGCTCGACCTGATGTTCTCGGTCAAGCACAGCCCGGAGGCATCGGAGGCGGTGGGCGCGACCGCCCACCGGTGGTCCGAGCAACTCCTGGAGCTGATCGGCGACGGACAACGCCGGGGCGAAGTGCGCGAGGGGCAGCTGGAACGTGTTGCGCTACCGGTCTTCGCGGCGCTGCACGGCTACGTCGGCCTGACGGTGAGCGGCGTACTGCCGACGGAGGTGGCCGAGCACGGCCTGGACGACCTGATCGCGTCCATCCTGCGCGGCTGCGCGCCGCAGTAGAGCCGCGCAGGATGATCAGAGGGGTCAACTTCCAAGGAAGGCGGAGGGTCACTTCTCAAAGACTGGCGACATCCTGGGAGTCCGAGGCCGCCGTCATCGCCGGCCAACTGTGGTCGCTGCGGCGCGAGCACGGCCCGGTGGCGGTCGAGGACGACCTCACCCAGCTCGATGGGGCCGGGCTGATCTGCCGCTACGAGGGAGGGGACGGCAAGCGGTACCTGCACATCGTCACCTTCGCCAAGCAGAAGATCAACCGCCCGAGCGGGGTCCGCAATCCGCCGTGCCCGCACCACGACCATCCTGACCCAGCGGGGTATCGGCCCCGACGCCACCGCGCAGGAGCCGCCGCCGGAGCCCGTCACCGCGCTGGAGCCGGCCGACGCCCGCATCCCCACCCGCTACCGGCGCGGCCTGACCGACCACCCCCACGTCACCGCCTGGGTGGACATGTTCTGGGCGCCTACTGCTGCGGCAGCTTGTCCAGCTGGGTCTGGATGCGGGCGATGTCCTCGTGCGCCTTGGCGAGCCGGCTCTTGATCTTGTCGACGACGTTGTCCGGGGCCTTGGCCAGGAAGGCCTCGTTGCCCAGCTTGCCCTCGGCCTGCGCCTTCTCCTTCTCGGCGGCGGCCAGGTCCTTGGCGAGCCGCTTGCGCTCGGCGGCCACGTCGATCGTGCCCGACAGGTCGAGCGAGACCGTCGCACCGGCGACCGGCAGGGAGGCGGTGGCGGCGAAGCCCTCGCCCTCCGGCTGGAGGCGCAGCAGCTGGCGGATGGCGGCCTCGTGCGGGACGAGCCCGGTGCCGTCCAGCTCCAGGCGGGCCGGGACCTTCTGGCCGGGCTGGAGGCCCTGGTCGGAGCGGAAGCGGCGGACCTCGGTGACGACCCGCTGCACCAGCTCGATCTCCGCCTCGGCGGCCTCGTCGCGGAAGCCGGAGTCCTTCGGCCAGTCGGCGATGACGACCGACTCACGGCCCGTCAGCGTGGTCCACAGGGTGTCCGTGACGAACGGGACGATCGGGTGCAGCAGGCGGAGGGTGACGTCGAGGACCTCGCCCAGGACGCGTGCCGAGACCTTGGCCTGCTCGCCGCCCGCGAAGAACGTCGTCTTCGACAGCTCGACGTACCAGTCGAAGACCTCGTCCCACGCGAAGTGGTAGAGGAAGTCGGCGAGCTTGGCGAACTGGAAGTCGTCGTAGTAGGCGTCCGCCTCGGCGACGACCTTGTTCAGGCGGGACAGGATCCAGCGGTCGGTCGCGGACATCGCGGAGGCGTCCGGCAGCGGGCCCTCGACCGTGGCGCCGTTCATCATCGCGAAGCGGGTCGCGTTCCAGATCTTGTTGCAGAAGTTCCGGGACGCCTGGACCCAGTCCTCGCCGATCGGCACGTCGACGCCCGGGTTGGCGCCCTTGGCAAGGGTGAAGCGCAGGGCGTCGGAGCCGTACTTGTCCATCCAGTCCAGCGGGTTGACCGTGTTCCCGAACGACTTCGACATCTTCTTGCCGAACTCGTCGCGGACCATGCCGTGGAACGCGATCGTGCGGAACGGCGGCTGGCCGTCCATCGCGTACAGGCCGAACATCATCATCCGGGCGACCCAGAAGAACATCAGGTCGTACCCGGTGACCAGCACGGAGTTCGGGTAGAACTTCTCCAGATCAGGCGTCTGCTCCGGCCAGCCCATCGTCGAGAACGGCCACAGGCCGGACGAGAACCACGTGTCGAGAACGTCGGTGTCCTGCGTCCAGCCCTCACCCGTCGGCGGCTCCTCGTCGGGACCGACGCAGAGCAGCTCTCCGTTCGGGCCGTGCCAGACCGGGATGCGGTGCCCCCACCACAGCTGACGCGAGATGCACCAGTCGTTGAGGTTGTCGACCCAGTCGAAGTAGCGCTGCGACATGTCGGCCGGATGGATGTCGACCCGACCGTCACGGACCGCGTCGCCGGCGGCCTTGGCGAGGCTCTCGACCTTGACCCACCACTGCAGGGACAGACGCGGCTCCAGCGTCGTCTTGCAGCGCGAGCAGTGGCCGACGGAGTGGACGTACGGACGCTTCTCGGCGACGATCCGGCCCTCGGCGCGCAGGGCGGCGACGATCGCGGAGCGCGCCTCGAAGCGGTCCAGGCCCTGGAAGGGGCCGTGCGTGGTGATCACGCCACGCTCGTCGAGGACCTCGATGGACTCCAGGCCGTGGCGCTGGCCGATCGCGAAGTCGTTCGGGTCGTGCGCCGGGGTCACCTTGACGGCGCCGGTGCCGAACTCCGGGTCGACGTGGGTGTCCGCGACGACCGGGATCGTACGGTCGGTCAGCGGCAGCTTGATCTGCTTGCCGATCAGGTGGGCGTAGCGCTCGTCGTCGGGGTGGACGGCGACGGCGGTGTCGCCGAGCATCGTCTCGGCACGGGTCGTGGCGACGACGATGGTGTCGTCTCCCTCGCCGTACTGCATGGAGACGAGCTCACCGTCGTCGTCCTGGTAGTCGACCTCGATGTCGGAGATGGCCGTCAGACAGCGCGGGCACCAGTTGATGATGCGCTCGGCACGGTAGATCAGGCCGTCGTCGAACATCTTCTTGAAGACGGTCTGGACGGCCCGGGAAAGCCCCTCGTCCATGGTGAAGCGGTCCCGGCTCCAGGCCAGGCCCGCGCCGAGGCGTCGCATCTGGCCGACGATCTGCCCGCCGGACTCGGCCTTCCACTCCCAGACGCGCTCGACGAACGCCTCGCGGCCCAGGTCGTGACGGGACTTGCCCTCCTTGGCCAGCTCGCGCTCGACGACGTTCTGGGTGGCGATGCCGGCGTGGTCCATGCCGGGCTGCCACAGCGACTCGTAACCCTGCATCCGCTTGCGGCGGGTGAGGGCGTCGATCAACGTGTGCTCGAAGGCGTGGCCCAGGTGGAGCGAGCCGGTGACGTTCGGCGGCGGGATGACGATGGTGTACGGCGGCTTCTCGCTCTTCGCGTCCACCTCGAAGTAACCGCGCTCTACCCAGCGCTCGTACAGCGGCCCCTCTACCTCCGCCGGCGTGTACTGGGTCGGCAATTCGGTGGTGGCTGCTGTCTGCTGCTGAGTGTTGTCGGTCACGCCGGCCATTCTAGGGGGCGTGCCCCAGCCGCTCTCCCTTGGCTTTTGCCGGCCGCACCGAGGCCGATGCCCTCCTCGACCGCCTCCGGTCCGGGTCTCACCGCCGGACGGGGAACGCCTGGTCGAGGGGCGGCACCAGGAGCTTGCCCGACTCCATGGCCCTCCGGACGTCGTCGATGGTCACATAGCGCCCCTGCTGGATGACGGGAGAGATCATTTCGACGGTGCCGACCTCGGAGAGGAAGAAGACCGTCCACGAGTACGAGCGCCGCCCCTCCGCTTCCCTCGTGCGTGTGATCCGCACGGTGTCGGGAGTCGTGGCCCGGCTTCCGGGAAGCTCCTGCCCGACCGTCTCGACCGCCGTGACCTCGAAGACGCGACCACCGCCACCAGGGGTGTACATGATCAAAAGCCGTGGCCTGGCCAGGCTCAGGTGGTTGCTGGTCACCGGGCACATGTAGACGCCGTGGTCTCGCAGCTCGGCGTAGGCCGGCTCGTTACCCGGAACGACGACAGCGTGGTCGTGCAGCGCACGGAACCAGTCCAGGGCCACGGACTTCTCCCAGATGGGCCTGCCCTGGTGCCGGTGGGTCGGCTCGGCCAGGAGGCCGCGGTCGGCCATCTTCGCGACGCTCTTCGGCTCCCGCCTGGCGAGCCCACCGAAATCGGCCCGGTTCAAGATCTCTGGCAGCTCGGGGCGTACGGGCATGTGGCCGTTCCTGTTCAGGCGTGCTCGGACTGGGACTTCCGCAGGAGCCCGGCCTGCACGTTATGCATGCCCATACGCCCCCCGAGAGGAACGGCAGACGCGCGTACGAGGGGTGACGGCCACGTCGCCGCGGGTACACAGGTGATGTGAACACGACGCTCGGCCCAGACCGTATCGCCCGCATCGGACGGCTCCTCCAGGACGGCGTGCGCGACCGGGTGTACCCGGGGGCCGTCTGGGCGGTCGGCGACGCCTCCGGGGGGACGGCGGGCGGGGCGGTCGGGCGCCTCGCGCCGGACGGTGGGCCCACCGTCCTCCGCACGCTGTTCGACCTGGCCAGTCTCACCAAGGTGATCGCCGTGTGGCCGGTGGTCGGGACGCTCGTCGAGGCGGGAAAACTGCAGCTGGAGGCTCCGCTCGGGGGCTTCTGGCCGGAAGTGGCCGGGTATCCGCTCGGGGACGTCACCGCGTTGCAGCTGCTGACGCACACCGCGGGGCTGCCGTTGCGGGCCAATCTCCGGGCGCTGTACGGGACGGATCCGCAGGACGTGCGGGACGGGGTGCTGCGGGAGGTGCTGCGGCGGCGGGCCGGGGAGGCGGTGGAGTACACCGACCGGGCGGCGCTGGTGCTCGGGTATCTGGCGGAGTTCCTGACCGGGCGGCCGCTCAGGGAGCTGGCGGAGGTACGGGTGTGGGGGCCGCTCGGGATGGCGGAGACCCGGTACGGGCCGCTGCCCGCAGCGGCGGCCGCGCGCTGCGCGCCGACGGAGTACGACGAGGAGTCCGGGCGCCATCTCCAGGGCACCGTGCACGACTTCTCGACACGGCTGCTCGGCGGTGCGTGCGGGATCGCGGGGACGTTCTCGACGGCGGGGGATCTCGGGCGGTTCCTGCGGCAGGTGCTCGATCCGGTGCGGCCGCCGTTCGGGGCGGAGTGGGCGGCGGACTCGCTGCGGGCCCGTACCGGCGGGCTCTCTCCGGTACGCGGACTGTTCTGGCATCCGGCGCCCGGCACGGCGGTACGGGACGACGTGTGGGTGCACTACGGCTTCACCGGGACCGGGATGTGGGTCAGCCCGAGCCGTGGCCGCTGGGCGGTGCTGCTCACCAACAAGCTGTACTTCACGCGCGACACCGGCCCGGTGACGGCGGTGCGCGACGCGTTCCGCCAGGCGGTGTTTCCGGCCGGGTGAGCCTGGTGACCGAAGGGGGCCGGGATCGTTGCACGCCGTAAACGATCAGGCAGGCGAGCGAGGAGTGCGAGTGACGACGTTGCGGGAGGACACGGAGCTGGTCCTGGGCGATGCCGAGTCCGTGCAGCGGGCCGCCCGGGAGCTGGCCGAGGGGCGCGCGGTGGTGCACGGCTTCGCCAACTTCTACGCGCTGACCGCACGGCCCGACCGCGAGGCGGTCGCCCGGGTGAACCGGCTGACGGGGCGCCCGGACGGGCAGGCCGGCAGCGTCACCACCGTCCCGGCCGGCATCCCGGGCCTGTTCGACTGGACCCGGCTGCCGGCCGACCTGCCGCGGCGGCAGGTGCGGTCGCTGATGGAGGAGCTGTTCGAGCTGGGCCCGTTCGGTTTCCGGGGGCCCGCCGCCGACCGGATCCCCGGGCACCTCACGGACGGCCGGGACGGCGTGCGGACCGTGCGGGTCGTCGCGCCCGGGCGGCACTGCGCCTCGAACGCCTTCCTCGCCGCCGCCCAGGAGCGGACCGGCACGGACCTCCTCTTCGTCACCTCCGCCAACCGCTCGCACGAGCTGCCCCATTGGCGCGGCGAGGGCGCCGTGGGCGACTTCGGTCACGAGCCGGGCGTACGGGTCCTGGTGCACCCGGACGACGGGGCGGCCCGGCTGCGGTACCCGTACCACGCGCCGGTGTCGGTGAGCGTGGTGTCGTTCCACCGTTCGGCGGGGTACGGGCGGGGCGGGCTGCCGGCGCTGACGCTGGAGCGGGCGGGGTCGCTGTCGGCCGAGCACGTCCGGTCGGTGGCCGCGAACCACGGCTTCGCGCTCGTCCCGGCCGAGCGGGCCGCCGGGCCCCAGCCGCAGGCCCGTACCTACCCGGCTTCGGTGCCTTCGGCCCGGTAGGCGCGCAGGAAGGCCGCCACGCCGCCCCTGAGCAGGCGGTCCGTCACGTCCTCCGGCAGCGGCAGGACGCCGTAGTGGGAGGTCTGGAGGACCAGCCCCGAGGTGAGCACCGTGAAGTGCACGCCCGCGAGCTCGGGGTCGCCGTGCAGGTCGAGCAGGCCGCCGTCGGCGAGCGTGGCCAGCGCGGCCGCGAAGGCGGCGGCGACCGAGGCGGGCCCGGCCTCCCGCCAGGCGGCGAGCACCTCGGCGGGGACGTGGTCGGCCTCGGCGTGGATGTGCCGGACCAGGGCGAAGTGGTCCGGGTAGTCGCTGATCAGGTCGGCGAAGGCGCGGGCGACGGCGACGAGATCGCGTTCGAGGGTGTCGGGGTGGGGCAGCCGCTCCGGGTTCAGCAGGGTGTGGATCCTGCCCAGTTGGGCGTCCCGCACCTCGTTGGCCGTCCAGGTGATGACGGTCTGGAACAGCTGGGCCTTGCCACCCGGGAAGTGGTTGTAGAGCGTGCGCGTCGAGACGCCGGCCGCGGCGGCGAGCGAGTCGACGGAGGCGCGCGCGTAGCCCTCGCGGCCGAAGACCCGGCAGGCCTGGCGGACGATCGCGATCTGTTTCTCCAGCTTGCGGGGCGGAACCTCGCGCCGGGCCCGTTCGATCCAGGCGTCGTTGCTGCTGCTCATATCGGCACCTTACCCCCGTACGGCCAGCCAGGTACAACGGGCGTTGCACTTTTTACAACGAGCGTTGTACCTTCTTGGTGTGCCGGACGCAGCGGGCGTCCCGGCCGCTCCTGGAGGGGAAACAGCCATGTCCACGACCGCCGTTGAGAACCGTGAGAACGCCATCGACGCCCACGCCCCGCTGCGCGTCGCCGTCCTCGTCGGCAGCGTCCGCGAGGGCCGGCAGGGCCGCGCCGTCGCCGACTGGTTCCTGGGCGTCGCCCAGCGGCACGGCGGCATGGAGTTCGACGTGATCGACCTCGCCGAGGTCGACCTGCCACTCGCCATGCCCGGCTGGGGCGGCACGCCCGGCGCGCAGGCCACCGCCGCGCTCGCCCAGGTCACGCCGAAGCTGGCCGCCGCCGACGCCTTCGTGGTCGTCACGCCCGAGTACAACCACAGCTTCCCCGCGGCCCTGAAGAACCTCATCGACTGGCACAACCCGCAGTGGCAGGCCAAGCCGGTCGGCTTCGTCTCCTACGGCGGGCTCAGCGGCGGTGTCCGCGCGGTCGAGCAGCTGCGCACGGTCTTCGCCGAGCTGCACGCCACCACCGTGCGCGACCAGGTCAGCCTGCACGGCCCGTGGAACGGGCTCGGCGAGGACGGCACCCCGCTCGACGGGACGATCGCCGAGGGCGCGGCCAAGGGCATGCTGGGCCAGCTCACCTGGTGGGGCCGGGCCCTGCGTACCGCCCGCGCCGAGCGCCCGTACCAGGCGTGAGGAGGCACGCACCATGAGCACCACCCAGCTCGGCGCGCGCCGCGCCTCCGAGGACGGCACGGCCGGGACCCCGCTCCGCCTCGTCCTCACCGTCACCGTCATCGGTTCCGTCATGTCCGTCCTCGACATGACCATCGTCAACGTCGCGCTGCGCAGCCTCTCGACGGCCTTTCACGCGCCGCTGACCACCATCCAGTGGACCGCCACCGCCTACACCCTCGCGCTCGCCGCCGTCATCCCGGCCGCCGCCTGGGCGATGGGCCGGATCGGCGCCAAGCGCACGTACCTCACCGCGCTCACCCTCTTCACCCTCGGCTCGCTGCTCGCCGCCTGCGCCTGGGACGCGGGCAGCCTGATCGCCTTCCGGGCGGTGCAGGGGCTCGGCGGCGGACTGCTGATGCCGGTCGGCATGGCGATGACCATGCGCGCCGCCGACCCGGCGCGGCTCGGCAAGGCGATGGCCGTGGGCGGACTGCCCATCCTGGTCGGCCCGGTGATCGGCCCCACGCTCGGCGGCTGGCTCGTCGACGCCGCCTCCTGGCACTGGATCTTCCTGGTCAACCTGCCCATCGGCGCGGCCGCCCTCTTCCTCGCGGCCCGGCTGCTGCGCCCCGACGCGCCGCGCGCCGGCGCCCGGGCGCCGCGCCTTGACGTCCCCGGTCTGCTGATGCTCTCCCCCGGTCTCGCCGTGCTGCTCTACGGGCTCGCGCGCGGCGGCGAGGCCGGCGACTTCACGGCCCTCGGGGCGTGGCTGCCCACGACCGCCGGCGTGCTGCTCGTCGCGGCCTTCGTCCGGCGCGCCCTGACGGCCCGTGCGCCGCTGCTCGACCTGCGGCTGCTGCGCGACCGCACCTTCGCCACGGCGATCGGCACCCTGGCCCTGTTCACCTGCGGCTACTTCGGCTCGATGCTGCTCGCCCCGCTCTACTGGCAGGGGGTACGCGGCTTCAGCGCGAGCTCGGCCGGCCAGCTGTCCATTCCGGTCGGCCTGACGGTCGGGCTGGCCATGCAGCTCGCGGCCCGGCGCATCGACCACGTCGCGCCCCGGCGCATGATCCCGGCGGGCGTCGCGCTCGCGGCGCTCGGCATGGCGCTGAGCGCGGTGCAGACCGGCCGGGACGGGGCGCCGGTCTGGCAGGTGGTCGGCTCGGCGATGGTGATGGGCGCCGGCGCGGGCATGGTCCTGATGCCGACGATGACCATCGCGAGCCGCGGCCTGCCGAAGGACCGGCTCGCCGCCGCCAGTACGGCCCTGAGCATCAACTCGCAGGTGGGCGCGTCGGTCGGCACCGCCCTGTGCTCGGTGGTGCTCGGCTCGACGGGCATCGACCCGGCCGGCTTCCGGACCACGTACGCGGTGGCGGCGACGCTGCTCGCCCTGGCCCTCGTACCGGCCCTGTTCCTGCCGGGCAGGTCACGGGCGGGCCGCTGACCTGGCCCTCGTACCGGCCTGCTCCTGCCGGGCAGGTCACGGGCGGGCCGCTGACCTGGCGCTCCTGCCGGCCAGGTCCCCGCAACAGGCGGGGACCCGGCCGTCGTCGCCTGCGGGCGGCCGCGGGACCGCCGCGTCAGCGCGTTCCGCTTCGGGGGAATGTCCGGCCGAGCCGAAGGCGGCCGCCGGAAGGCCTCGCGGCTCAGGAACCGAGTATCGCGCGGATCCGTGCCGCGGTTCCGCGCGGGTGGAAGACGTAGCCGTTGTGGCCGCCGGGAAACATCTCCAGGTGCGCCCCCAGTTCCCCGGCGAGCATCGCGGCGCACGTGTAAGGCCAGAGGTGGGCCGAGTTCTCGCTCGCGGCGGGCACGACGCGGGCGGGCGAGGACCTGAGCGCGGCCACGTCGAGGGCGTTGGCCCTGATGGACGGCATGTCGTGGGTGAGGAGAGCCTCCGCGTTCCGCAGGTGGTCGGGGTTCGGAGCGCGTGCCGGGACATCCGGCTCGCAGTCGTCCGGATCGATGTCGAGGTCGGCCGCGAACCTGCGCATCGCGGCGGCCGGGCCCGCCGCCTCGAAGGTCTCCTCGACGGTGAGCAGTTGCCGCAGGGCGAGGGCGCGCCCGGCTTCCGGAAGCAGGTGCGCGGCGGGCGGCTCGTGCGCGATGACCGCCTCGACCTGCTCGGGGTGCCGGACGGTCAGCTCCAGCGAGATCAGCCCGCCGATGCTGGTGCCGTAGACGAGTGCGGGTTCCGCCGTGAGGGCGGCGAGCAGGTGGGAGATGTCGTCGGCGTGCGTGGCGAGCGTCGTCGCGGGGGCGTCGGTGGTGCTCCCGGACAGGCCGCGCCGGTCGTAGGTGAGGACGGTGTACCGGTCGGCGAGGTGGCGGGCGAGCGGTTCGTTCGCGTCGGCACCGTGGTGGCCGCCGGCCACGAGCAGGAGCAACGGGCCCTCGCCGCGGACGACGTAGCGCAGTCGCGCGCCCGGCACTTCCAGCATGGATTCCCTCATGGTGCGACCACCGATCCTCTCGTCGGACAGGCCCTGGACGGGCCCTGTGTCGATCGTGCGGCCTCCGCCGGCACCGCGGGAGCGGAGCGCTTTCCCTAGGATCGGCGGTCCCAGGATCCCCCTTCACGACGTCGGTAGGCTCGGCGGACATGACACCGAACCGTCCCGACCTCGCCGACTTCCTGCGCCGGTCCCGGGAGCGGCTGACGCCGCGCGACGTCGGGCTCGTCGAAGGGCCGAGGAGGCGGACGCCGGGCCTGCGTCGCGAGGAGGTCGCGATGCTCGCCGGGATGTCGGCCGACTACTACATGCGGCTCGAACAGGCCCGCGGCTCCCAGCCCTCGGTGCAGGTGCTCGCCGCGCTGACGGGCGCGCTGCGGCTGAGCGAGGACGAGCGGGACCACCTGTATCTGCTCGCCGGGCACCGCCCGCCGGAGGACGCGCGGGCCGGGGAGTACCTGCGGCCGGGCCTGCGCTTCCTCCTCGACCGGCTGGACGGCGTGCCCGTACAGGTGGTGAGCGATCTGGGCGACCTGCTGGCGCAGAACGACCTGGCGCTCGCGCTGTTCGGGTGCGTGTGCACGGTCGCCGAGGAGGACCGCAACATCGTGCTGAGCTGGTTCACCGACCCGGGCGTCCGCGGTCACTTCGCGGTCGAGGAACACGAGGAGCAGGCCCGGCAGTTGGTCGCCGACCTGCGGGCCGCCACGACCCGCCGTGGCGACGACGCGGCGTCCCGCTCGCTCGTGACGCGGCTCCGGACCGCGAGCCCGGAGTTCGCGGCGCTGTGGGACCGGCACGAGGTCGCGGTGCGCAGGTCGCACCCGTACCGGCTCGTCCATCCCGACCTGGGCAGGATCGACCTGGACTGCGAGGTGCTCGCGACACCCGCGGCGGACCAGCGCCTGCGGATCTTCACCCCGCCGCCCGGTGGCACGACCGTGCTCGACGAGCTGCGGGCGCTCGGCCCGCGGCACCGGCACGACACCCGCACGGCGGGCGTGACCGCACCGTAGCTCCCGGGCGCAGCAGGCCCCTACGGCCGCACCGGCACCGTGATCGCGCGCGGCACCGTGATCGCCATCGACAGCCCGCCGCCCGGTGTGTCCTCGGCGGTCAGCGAGCCGCCCATCGCCTCGACGAAGCCACGGGCCACCGCGAGGCCGAGGCCCACGCCCGCGCCGCGCGGGGCGTCGCCGTAGCGCTGGAAGGCGCCGAAGATGCGGTCCTTGGCCTCGTCGGGGACGCCGGGGCCGCGGTCGACGACGCGGAGTTCGACGCGGTCGGCGAAGGCGCCCGCCTTGACGAGGACGGGGACGCCGGCCGGGCTGTACTTGACGGCGTTCTCCACGATGTTGGCGACGGCCCGCTCCAGCAGGCCGCGGTCGACGGCGACCATCGGCAGGGTCTCGGGGATGTCGAGGTCGACGCTGCCCTCGGGGACGCCGCCGAGGGCCATCGGCACCACCTCGTCGAGATCGGTCTCGCGTATCACCGGGGTGACCGTGCCGGTCTCCAGACGGGACATGTCGAGGAGGTTGCCGACGAGGTGGTCGAGCCGGTCGGCGCCGTCCTCGATGCCCTCCAGGAGCAGTGCCCTGTCGTCCTCGGTCCACTCGACGTCGTCCGAACGCAGCGACGACACGGACGCCTTGATGCCGGCGAGCGGGGTGCGCAGGTCGTGGCTGACGGCGGCGAGGAGGGACGTACGGATCTTGTTGCCCTCGGCGAGCCGGCGGGCCTCCTCGGCCTCGTCGACCAGCCGCTGCCGCTCCAGGACGACGGCGGCCTGCGCGGCGAACGCGCCGAGGACGCGCCGGTCCTCGGCGGGCAGCACCCGGCCGGTGAGGGCGAGCGCGAGATGGTCGCTGACCGGCATGTCGACGTCGGCGTCCTCGGGCCGGGCCACCGGCGCGGCGGCGCCCACGCTCGCCGTGCAGCTCCAGGGCTCCAGGTCACCGGCCCGTTCCAGGAGCGCCACGGACTCCATGGAGAAGGTCTCCCGGACCCGTTCGAGCAGCGACGCGAGCCCGGTCTCGCCGCGCAGCACGCTGCCGGCGAGGAAGGACAGGGTCTCCGCCTCGGCCCTCAGCCGGGCCGCCTGGTGGGTGCGGCGGGCGGCCAGGTCCACGACCGAGGCGACGGATATGGCCACGCCGACGAAGATCACCAGGGCGACGATGTTCTCCGGGTCGGCGATGGTCAGCTTCCCGACCGGTGGGGTGAAGTAGTAGTTCAGTACGAGGGAGCCGACGCCCGCCGCCGCGAGAGCCGGCAGCAGTCCGCCGAGCAGGGCCGCGGCGACCGTCAGCGAAAGGAACAGCAGCATGTCGTTGGCGAGCCCCATGTCCGGGGCCAGCCAGTCGAGCAGCAGTGCCAGCGGCACCGGGCCGAACACGCCGACCAGCCAGCCCCAGACGAGCCGGGCCCGGCCGAGCCGGGCCGTCCGGGCGGCCGGCAGACCCCGGCCCTTCGCCATCGCGTCGTGCGTGACGATGTGGACGTCCAGGTCGGGCCCGGACTCGCGGGCGACGGTGGCGCTGACACCGGGGCTGAGCACCGACTGCCAGGAGCGGCGGCGGCTGACGCCGAGCACGATCTGGGTGGCGTTGACCCCGCGGGAGAAGGACAGCAGCGCGGTCGGGACGTCGTCGCCGACGACGTGGTGGAAGGTGCCGCCGAGGTCCTCGACGAGGGTGCGCTGGACCGCAAGTTCCTTCGGTGACGCCGAAGTCAGGCCGTCGCTGCGGGAGATGTAGACGGCGAGCACCTCGCCGCCCGCGCCCTTCTCGGCGAGCCGGGCGGCGCGCCGGATCAGGGTGCGGCCCTCGGGGCCGCCGGTCAGGCCGACGACGATGCGCTCCCGGGAGGCCCAGATCTTCGAGACGCGGTGCTCGGTCCGGTACTCCTGGAGGTATTCGTCGACCCGGTCCGCCGTCCACAGCAGCGCCAGTTCGCGCAGGGCGGTGAGGTTGCCGGGGCGGAAGTAGTTGGACAGGGCCGCGTCGACCTTGTCCGGCTTGTAGATGTTGCCGTGGGCCATGCGCCGCCGCAGCGCCTGCGGCGACATGTCGACCAGCTCTATCTGGTCCGCCCGGCGCACGACCTCGTCCGGGACGGTCTCCCGCTGCCGTACTCCGGTGATCGACTCGACGACGTCGCCCAGGGACTCCAGGTGCTGGATGTTCACCGTGGACACGACGTCGATCCCGGCGGCGAGCAGCTCCTCCACGTCCTGCCAGCGCTTGGAGTTGCGCGAGCCGGGCACGTTGGTGTGCGGGAGTTCGTCGACGAGGGCGACGGCCGGCCTGCGGGCGAGCACGGCGTCGAGGTCCATCTCGGGGAAGGTGCTGCCCCGGTACTCGATCTCCTTGCGCGGTACGACCTCCAGGCCGTGCAGCATCACCTCCGTACGCGGCCGGCTGTGGTGCTCGACGAACGCCACCACGCAGTCCGTGCCGCGCTCGACGCGCCGGTGGCCCTCGGAGAGCATCGCGTACGTCTTGCCGACGCCGGGCGCCGCGCCCAGATAGATCCGCAGCCTGCCGCGCCTAGCCATCGGCCGTGTCCCCCGGTTCGAAGCGGTAGCCCATGCCGGACTCGGTGATCAGATAACGCGGGTGCGAGGGGTCGGGTTCCAGCTTGCGCCGCAACTGCGCCATGTAGACGCGCAGGTAGTTGGTGTTGCCGCGGTAGCTCGCGCCCCAGACCTCCTCCAGGAGCCGGCCCTGGGCGATCAGCCGGCCCGGGTTGCGGACCAGGATGTCGAGCAGGTGCCATTCGGTCGGCGTGAGCCGGATGTCGCTCCCGCCGAGGCGTACCTTGCGGGCCACCAGGTCGACGGTGAAGTGCGCGGTCTCGACGGTGGTGACCTCCGTCTCCGGGACGGCTTCGCGGCGCCGGGCGGCGGCGCGCAGCCGGGCGAGCAGCTCGTCCATGCTGAACGGCTTGGTCATGTAGTCGTCGGCGCCGACGTCGAGGGCGAGCACCTTCTCCTCGGAGGCGGTGCGGGCGGAGAGCACCAGGATCGGCACCCGCGTCCAGCCGCGCAGCCCCGCGATCACGTCGAGCCCGTCCATGTCGGGCAGTCCGAGGTCGAGGACCACGACGTCCGGCCGGCGGTCGGCGGCCAGGCGTAGCGCGGTGGCTCCGTCGGGCGCGGCGTCGACCTCGTACGTACGCGCCTGGAGGTTGATGACCAGTGCCCGCGAGAGCTGCGGGTCGTCCTCCACGACCAGTACCCGGGTCATCCGTGTGGGCCTTCCTGTTCGGGGGTTTCATGGCCGAAGGGCCCGGGAGGGTGTCCCGGGCCCGCGGCCTGCTGTGTGGTTGTCGTGCCGTGCTCAGCCCTTGGCCGAGACCAGCGCCTTCAGTGCGATGTTGAGCTGGAGCACGTTGACCCGGGGCTCACCCATGAAGCCGAGGATCCGGCCGTCGGTGTGGTCGGCGACCAGCTTGTCGACCTGGGCGACGGTGAGGTGGTTCAGCTCGGCGACCCGGTGGACCTGGAGCCTGGCGTACTCAGGGGAGATGTGCGGGTCGAGGCCGGAGCCCGAGGAGGTGACGGCGTCGGCGGGGACGTCGGACGGCTTCACCGTGAAGTCGGCGGTGGAGTTGTCCTTGATCACGGCCGCCTTGGCGTCGATGACCTGGGCACAGAGCGTGCCCTCCGCGGGCTTCTCCGGGCAGTACGCCTTGCCGTTCTTGTCCGTGACGGCGCCGTTGTCGGCGGAGCGGTTCGTCGCACCCGAAAGGATGATCTTGTACTGGGTGTTGACGGAGTTGGCGCCGAGGCCGTTCGACGGGCGCGGCTGGAACCACTTGAGGTCCGCGCTCGCCGTCTCCTCGCCGTTCTTCAGGGGCAGGTTGTAGGTCTGCCCGATGAGCTCGGAGCCGACGACCCTGCCGCTCGCGTCCTTGATCTCCGAGCCGTTGGCCTTGTTGTTGAACAGACCCTGGGCGATGCCGGTGACGACGAGCGGGTAGATCACGCCGCACACGACCGTGAGGACGAGGAGGGCACGCAGGCCCGCCCAGAGCAACCGCCCCGCGTTTCCAACAGAGTTATTCATTGGAGATCAGCCGATTCCGGGGATGAGGGAGATGAGCAGGTCGATGATCTTGATGCCGATGAACGGGGCGATCAGGCCGCCGAGTCCGTAGAGCCCGAGGTTGCGGCGGAGCATCTTGTCGGCGCTGGTCGGCTTGTACTGCACGCCCTTGAGGGCGAGCGGCACGAGCGCGATGATGATCAGCGCGTTGAAGACGACCGCGGAGAGGATCGCGGACTCCGGCGAGGCGAGCTGCATGATGTTCAGCTTGTCCAGGCCCGGGTAGGCGACCGCGAACATCGCGGGGATGATCGCGAAGTACTTCGCCACGTCGTTGGCGATGGAGAAGGTGGTCAGCGCGCCCCGGGTGATGAGGAGCTGCTTGCCGATCTCGACGATCTCGATGAGCTTGGTCGGGTTGGAGTCGAGGTCGACCATGTTGCCGGCCTCCTTCGCGGCCGACGTGCCCGTGTTCATCGCCACGCCGACGTCCGCCTGCGCGAGCGCCGGGGCGTCGTTCGTGCCGTCACCCGTCATCGCCACGAGCTTGCCGCCGGCCTGCTCGCGCTTGATGAGGGCCATCTTGTCCTCGGGGGTGGCCTCGGCGAGGAAGTCGTCGACGCCCGCCTCCTCGGCGATGGCCTTGGCGGTCAGCGGGTTGTCACCCGTGATCATGATCGTCTTGATGCCCATGCGGCGCAGCTCGTCGAACCGCTCGCGCATGCCTTCCTTGACGACGTCCTTCAGGTGGATGACGCCGAGGACGCGGGCGCCCCTGTCGTCCTCCACGGCGACGAGCAGCGGGGTGCCGCCGGCCTCGGAGATCGCGTCGGTGAGGGTACGGGCGTCGGCGGCGACGCTGCCGCCGCGCTCCTCGACCCAGGCGATGACGGAGCCGGTCGCGCCCTTGCGGACGCGGCGGACCTTGCCGTCCTCGGTGAGGTCGACGCCGGACATCCGGGTCTGGGCGGTGAACTCGATCCACTCGGCGTGGGCGAGCTCGCCCTGGTGGCGCTCGCGCAGCCCGTACCTCTCCTTGGCGAGGACGACGATCGAGCGGCCCTCGGGCGTCTCGTCGGCCAGCGAGGAGAGCTGGGCGGCGTCGGCGACCTCCGCCTCCGTCGTACCGCGTACGGGCACGAACTCGGCGGCCTGGCGGTTGCCGAGGGTGATCGTGCCGGTCTTGTCGAGCAGCAGCGTCGACACGTCGCCGGCGGCCTCGACGGCGCGGCCGGACATGGCGAGGACGTTGCGCTGGACCAGGCGGTCCATGCCGGCGATGCCGATCGCGGAGAGCAGCGCGCCGATGGTCGTCGGGATGAGGCAGACCAGCAGGGCGGTCAGCACGATCATCGACGTCTGCCTGTCGGCGCCCGCGTAGATCGCGAAGGGCTTCAGGGTGACGACGGCGAGCAGGAAGACGATGGTGAGCGACGCGAGCAGGATGTTGAGGGCGATCTCGTTGGGCGTCTTCTGCCGGGCGGCGCCCTCGACCAGGTTGATCATGCGGTCGATGAAGGTCTCGCCGGGCTTCGTCGTGATCTTGATGACGACGCGGTCGGACAGCACCTTCGTACCGCCGGTGACGGCCGAGCGGTCGCCGCCGGACTCACGGATGACGGGCGCGGACTCGCCCGTGATCGCCGACTCGTCGACCGAGGCCACGCCCTCGACGACGTCACCGTCGCCGGGGATGATGTCGCCGGCCTCGCAGACCACCAGGTCGCCGATCTTCAGCTCGGTGCCCGGGACCTGCTCCTCGCCCGTCTCGGTGATCCTCCGCGCCACGGTGTCGGTCTTGGCCTTGCGCAGGGTGTCGGCCTGGGCCTTGCCGCGACCCTCGGCCACGGCCTCCGCCAGGTTGGCGAAGATGTTCGTCAGCCACAGCCAGGCGGCGATCGCCCAGCCGAACCAGTCGCCCGGGTTCAGAATCGCGAGCACGGTGGTGACCACCGAGCCGACCAGGACCACGAACATGACCGGCGACTTGACCATCACGCGCGGGTCGAGCTTGCGCATCGCGTCCGGCAGCGACTTCAGCAGCTGCTTGGGGTCGAACAGGCCCCCGCCGACCCGTCCTGCGTCGGACTCCTTGTGCGGAGCCCGGTTCGCGTCCTCGTCGTGCGGGGCGCGAGTGGGTGTGAGGGTGCTCATGCTGCGAGTCCTTCGGCGAGCGGGCCAAGGGCCAGGGCCGGGAAGTAGGTGAGACCGGTGATGATCATGATGGTGCCGACGAGCAGGCCGGTGAAGAGCGGCTTCTCGGTGCGCAGGGTGCCCGCCGTCTCGGGGACGGGCGTCTGCTCGGCGAGCGAGCCGGCCAGCGCGAGCACGAACACCATGGGCAGGAAGCGGCCGAGCAGCATCGCGATGCCGATCGTCGTGTTGAACCACGTGGTGTCGGCGTTCAGGCCGGCGAAGGCGGAGCCGTTGTTGTTGGCGCCGGAGGTGTAGGCGTAGAGGATCTCGGAGAAGCCGTGCGCACCCGTGTTCGTCATCGAGTCGGCGGGCGTCGGCAGGGCCATCGCGAGCGCGGTGAAGATCAGCACGAGCGCCGGGGTGACGAGGATGTAGCAAGCCGCGTACTTCATCTCGCGGGTGCCGATCTTCTTGCCCAGGTACTCGGGGGTGCGGCCGACCATCAGGCCGGCGATGAACACCGCGACGATCGCCATGATCAGCATGCCGTAGAGGCCGGAGCCGGTGCCACCGGGCGCGATCTCGCCGAGCTGCATGCCCAGCATGGCGATGCCGCCGCCGAAGCCGGTGAAGGAGGAGTGGAAGGAGTCCACCGCGCCGGTCGAGGTCAGCGTGGTGGAAACCGCGAAGATCGACGAGCCGCCGATGCCGAAGCGGGTCTCCTTGCCCTCCATGGCGCCGCCCGCGATGTCGAAGGCGGGGCCCGGGTGCGCGAACTCGGTCCACATCATCAGCGCGACGAAGCCGAGCCAGATGATGCCCATGGTCGCCAGGATCGCGTAGCCCTGCTTGATCGAGCCGACCATGCGGCCGAAGGTGCGGGTCAGCGCGAACGGGATGACCAGGATCAGGAAGATCTCGAAGAGGTTCGTGAACCCGTTGGGGTTCTCGAAGGGGTGGGCGGAGTTGGCGTTGAAGTAACCGCCGCCGTTGGTGCCCAGCTCCTTGATGACCTCCTGCGAGGCGACCGCGCCGCCGTTCCACTGCTGCGTGCCGCCCATGAACTGGCCGACCTCGTGGATGCCGGCGAAGTTCTGGATGGCGCCGCACGCGACCAGGACGATCGCGCCCACGACGGAGATCGGCAGCAGGATGCGGACGCAGCCGCGGACCAGGTCGGCCCAGAAGTTGCCGAGCTCACCGGTGCGGGACCGGGCGAAGCCGCGCACGAGGGCCACCGCCACGGCGATCCCCACCGCCGCCGAGACGAAGTTCTGCACCGCGAGGCCGCCGGTCTGCACGACGTGGCCCATGGCCTGCTCGCCGTAGTACGACTGCCAGTTGGTGTTCGACACGAAGGACGCGGCGGTGTTGAACGCCTGGTCCGGGTCGATGGAGACGAAGCCGAGCGAGCCGGGCAGGGAGCCCTGGACGCGCTGCAGCAGGTAGAGGAAGAGGACGCTCACCGCGGAGAAGGCGAGCACGCCGCGCAGGTACGCGGGCCAGCGCATCTCGGTGTCGGGATTGGCTCCGATGGCCTTGTAGATCCACTTCTCGGGCTTGAGGTGCTTGTCCGAGGAGTAGACCTTCGCCATGTAGTCACCCAGCGGCCGGTACGACAGGCCGAGGGCGACGATCAGCGCCAGGAGCTGGAGAACCCCAGCAAGAACGGGACTCATGTCGGGGCTCAGAACCTCTCCGGCTTGACGAGGGCGAGGACGAGGTACCCGAGCAGGGCGACGGCGACGACGAGGCCGACGATGTTCTCGGCACTCACAGCTTCGCCACCCCCTTGGCGATGAAGGCCACCAGCGCGAAGACCGCGAGCGTGGTGACCACGAAGGCCACGTCGGCCATCGTGAGCTCCTGACAGAGAGAGCGGATTTTCTGACGTCATGAGGAAACCGCCTTTCGGCCAGGTCACCGCCGCTGTTGACGGGCCCCTAACGCCGTTGACGGTCGTCTTGACGCGTCCTCTACGCCGGTTTCGGTCAGGACCGGTCAGGCGGCCTCAGCGCGGCCCGGAAGGGTGCGGCCGGACCCGCGTCAGCAAGAAGTCGAGGCCCCGGCTCGTGGTGGCCAGAACCACCCGGTCCCCGGCCCGCAGCACCCGCCCGTGCGCCGGCCGCCAGTCCAGGCCGGGCTCCGCGGTCGGCCGGAACCCGGCCAGGGTGTCCGTCGACGACGCCGGTACGGGCCCGCCGGCCGCCCCGTCTCAGCGGTACTCGGCGAGGCGCGGTCGCAGGCCGAGGGCCAGCAGCCCGGCGGCGAGCAGCAGGGCCGCGCCGGAGGCCGGGAGGAGGGTGCCGAGGTCGGCCCGGCCCTCGCCGACGGCGCTCGTGAAGTGGGCGCGGTTGATGTCGGTGAGCTTCTGGAGCTCGGTCATCCAGGCGCCGAAGTGGGCGTTGGACTGGCCGGGCTGCCAGCCGATGCAGAAGACGACGGCCTCGCGCTCCCTGCCCTGCTTGATGAGCGTGCGCAGGGTGTGGTCGTCGTGCTGGTAGGTGGCGTACGCGTCGACGGTGCGCTCGGCGGCGGCGCGCTCGCCCGGGAAGGTGATGTTGTCGAGTTCGCGCCGGAACTCGCCGGTGAAGCGCAGGTCGGAGTGGTCGGCGCGGTAGGCGGCCCAGGTGGTGTCGAGCCGGGCGGGGTACGCGTCGAGGCCGGTGCCCTTGATGCCGTACAGCTTCTGGGACTTCTCCAGGAACAGGCCCTCGTAGGTGGTCCGCAGGTCGGGGAAGAGCAGGTAGCGGCTCTCGTCGGCGTTCGCCCGGTAGGCGAGGGCACGCGCCCGGGAGAGGGCGACGACCGAGTCGTACGAGTCGTGGCGGGCGGCCCGCATCTGCTCGGCGCTGCCCGAGAGGCCCTGTCCGCCGAGGACGAGCGCGGTGACGGCGCACAGGGTGGCGGCGACGAGGCCCGGGTTGAGGATCCGCTGGAAGCTACGGGCCAGGAACCACTGCAGGGCGCCGAGCGCGAGCAGGAGCAGGCCGCCGAGGGCGAGCAGGGTGAGGTTCTCGGCGTCGAGCGCGTCGCGGGCGTCGGTGGAGTCGGCCAGGTAAGCGTTGTCGTTGACGCGGACGAGGGTCTCGGACTCGGGCAGCAGCTCGTCGCCGAGGAGCTGGTTGGCCGACTGGTAGTCGGCACGGGCGGCGGCCTTGCCGCCGGGCCTGGCGTCGTTCTCCAGGGCGCGGCCGATGCGCTCCTGGTAGATCGCGAAGTTCTCGGTGAGCTGGTCGACGGTCTTCTCGGCGGCCGGGTCGCCCTCGGCGGCGACGGCGAGCACCCGCAGCTCGTGGCTGACGGTGCGGCGGGCGTCGTCGTAGAAGCCGGTGGCCTTGACGTACGACTCGTCGAGCCGGCCCTTTCCGGCGTCGCCGCTGGACAGCAGGATGTTGACGGCCTGGGCGTCCATGTCGTCGAGCGCCAGGTCGAGTCCGGCGGCGCTGGTGATGGTGGGCGCGTGGCTGTGCTCGGCGGTGTCCCAGGCGCGCCCGGCGGCGAGGCCGGAGCGCAGCAGCAGGGCTCCGAGCAGGGCGAGGACCAGCAGGACGGCGGCGCGGGCGAGTTTCAGCCGGGCCGGGGTGGTGGCGGTGTGGCGGCGGGCGGTGTCGGCGAACCGGCCCGCCACTCGGCGGAGGAACGGTTCCTCGGAACCTTCCTCCGCCGGGTGTCCGGACCGCGACCCCCCTCGTGATCGCGGCCCGGACGGGCCCGATGGCCGTACGGCCGTCGCTTGGCGTGAGTGTGCGGCTGGTGTCCGGGCCCCCGCGCCCGGACCGTGCTGCGCATTTCCGGCGGTGAGACTCACTCGCCCTCCAAGATCACGCCGCGGACCGGTCGTCCGCCCCCCGTGTCGATCAGTCTTGGCCGGTTCGAGCACCTGATCGACGCCCCTGACGCCCTCCTGACGAGGTGTCGGCCCTTCCTGACGCCACCTTGACGGGATCCGTCAGAGTGACGTCAACACGCGCCCGAGAGCGGGGTGTTCGCCCCCGGCGGGGCCTAGAGTCCTGTCCGGCCGCTCTACTTCGAGCAGACGGGACGTCAGTGGCCTGACCCCGCTCGAAGGCTGCCGACGCGGCGCAGCGCCTCCTCGCCCGCCGCGCCCCGCCCAGCGGCCCGCCGGTCCGCGGTACACCCATCCCTCGACCGGCGGGCCGCGACGGCTCGACCGAACCGCTGACCGTTCACCGTTCACCGTTCACCGCTCGCCGCCGCCCCGCCACCGCGGGACGGCGGCTCCTTCATGACGTCACGAAGGTGTCCCCATGTCCTCCGCCACCTCCCGCGCCTCCCACCGGGCCGTCCAGGGCGGCCTCCTCGACCCCGTACAGCTCCTCACCTCCTTCCCGGAGGCGCTGCGCAAGCTCCATCCACGCGTGCTCGTGCGCAATCCGGTGCTGTTCGTCGTGGCCGTCGGCTCGGTCCTCACCACCCTCTCCGCGCTGATCCATCCGTCCGTCTTCACCTGGGTGATCAGCGTCTGGCTGTGGCTGACGGTCGTCTTCGCGAACCTCGCCGAGGCCGTCGCGGAGGGCCGCGGCCGCGCCCAGGCCGAGTCGCTGCGCCGGGCCCGTACGGACACGGTGGCGCTGCGCCTCAAGCACTGGCGGTACGGGACCAACCTGCACACCGCGGAGACGGAGGCGGTCCCGGCCACCGACCTCAAGCAGTTCGACTTCGTCCTCGTCGAGGCCGGCGAGCTGATCCCGGCGGACGGCGACGTCGTGGACGGGGCGGCTTCGGTCGACGAGTCGGCCGTGACGGGCGAGTCCGCGCCGGTGATCCGCGAGGCGGGCGGCGACCGCTCCGGCGTCACGGGCGGTACGACGGTGCTGTCCGACCGGATCGTCGTACGGGTCACCTCGCGGCCCGGCCACTCCTTCCTGGACCGGATGATCGCCCTGGTGGAGGGCGCCCGGCGGCAGAAGACGCCCAACGAGATAGCGCTCAACATCCTGCTGGCCGCGCTGACCGTGGTCTTCGTCCTGGTCGTTCTGGCCCTCCAGCCGATGGCCGAGTACGCCGGGGCCGCCCAGTCCACCACGGTCCTCGTCGCGCTCCTGGTCACCCTGATCCCGACCACGATCGGCGCGCTGCTCTCCGCGATCGGCATCGCCGGCATGGACCGGCTCGTCCAGCGCAACGTCATCGCCATGTCGGGCCGGGCCGTCGAGGCCGCCGGCGACGTCAACACCCTGCTCCTCGACAAGACCGGCACCATCACCCTGGGCAACCGCGAGGCCGCCGACTTCGTGCCGCTGCCGGGCGTCGACGAGGGCCTGCTCGCCGACGCCGCCCAACTCTCCTCGCTCGCGGACACGACGCCCGAGGGCCGCTCCGTCGTCGTCCTCGCCAAGGAGAAGTACGGGCTGCTGCCGCCCGGGCCGGGCGAGTTCGCCGAGGCGCACTATGTCGAGTTCAGCGCCCGCACCCGGATGAGCGGGGTCAACCTGCGCTGGGCGGACGGCTCCGGCGCCGCCGTACGGAAGGGGGCGGCGGCCCAGATCATCGAGTGGGTCCAGCTGCGCGGCGGGGCCGCCCCGGCCGAGGCCCGCACCTGGTCGGACGCCATCGCCGCGAGCGGCGGCACCCCGCTCCTCGTCGCCGCCCACGACGCGGACGGGCCCCGGGTGCTCGGCATCGTCCACCTCAAGGACGTCGTGAAGGACGGCATCCGCGAGCGGTTCGCGGAGCTGCGCCGGATGGGCATCCGGACCGTCATGGTCACCGGCGACAACCCGCTGACGGCCCGGGCCATCGCCCACGAGGCCGGGGTCGACGACTTCCTCGCGGAGGCCACGCCGGAGGACAAACTCGCGCTGATCAAGCGGGAGCAGGCCGGCGGCAAGCTCGTGGCGATGACGGGTGACGGCACGAACGACGCCCCGGCGCTCGCGCAGGCGGACGTCGGCGTGGCGATGAACACGGGCACGTCGGCCGCGAAGGAGGCCGGCAACATGGTCGACCTCGACTCCAACCCGACCAAGCTCATCGAGATCGTCGAGATCGGCAAGCAGCTCCTCATCACCCGGGGCGCGCTCACCACCTTCTCGATCACGAACGACGTGGCGAAGTACTTCGCGATCATCCCGGCCATGTTCGCCGGCGCCTATCCGGGCCTGGGCGCGCTCAACATCATGGGCCTGCACAGCCCGACCTCGGCGATCACGTCCGCGATCGTCTTCAACGCCCTGATCATCGTGGCGCTGATCCCGCTCGCCCTGCGCGGCGTGCGCTACACGCCCGCCTCCGCGCACGACCTGCTGAAGCGGAACCTGATGGTGTACGGGCTCGGCGGCCTGGTGCTGCCGTTCGTCGGCATCAAGCTGATCGACGTGCTGGTGTCGGCCGTTCCGGGCATCGGGTGAATCCCCGTCAAAGCAGCATCAGGGAAAGCCGGTTGTCCTTGCCGGGGGAGACGGCCCGGAGTTCGATGAGAGGCGTGAACAGCGCGTGGCTCCTGCTCGACCGGCCGCCTCATCAGGCGTCGCCGTGTCGCACGCCCCGCTGCCGTCCGGGCGCGTCCGCCCTGCGCTGACGCCCGCCCGCACCTTCTTCACGTCACCCGGGGCGCCGTGACCGTACGAGGTCCGGCGCCCCTTTCCCGTATCCACAGCACCTCACCCATCACACCTATCCCGGGACAAACCATGCCTTCTTCCCTGCCCGCATCGCTCTCCGGACTGACCGTCCTCGTCACGGGCGCCACCTCCGGCATCGGCCACCAGACCGCCCGGCTGCTCGCCGAGCGCGGCGCCACCGTCCTGGTGCACGGCCGCACCGCCGAGGAGGCCAACGCCGCCGTCGACCGGCTCGTGACGCTCTCCGACGTGCCGGCCGAGCGGCTGTGCGCGTACGGGGCGGACTTCGCCCGCCTGGAGGAGGTCGAGCGGCTCGCGGCCCGCGTCGTCGCCGCCCACCCGCACCTGGACGTGCTCGTCAACAACGCCGGCATGGCCGCGCCCGAGCGGCACACGGTCACCGCCGACGGCAACGAGATCGCCTTCCAGGTGAACTTCCTCGCCCACTACCTGCTGACCAACCTCCTGGAGCCCGCCCTCAGCTCCGAGCCGGGCGGCCGGGTGGTCAACGTGTCGTCCTCCCTGCACCGCAGCGGCTCCATCCAGTGGGCCGACCCCAACCGCTCCCGCCGCTACTCCCGGCTCGCCGCCTACGCCCAGTCGCAGCTGGCCCTGACGGTCTTCGCGGCCGACCCGCGGGTCACCGCCGTCTCCGTCCACCCGGGCATCTGCGCCACCAACCTGCTGTCGCTCTACGCCCACGAGGGCGACTCGCCCGCCGAGGGCGCGAGCCATGTCGTACGGCTCTGCGACCCGGCCGTCGAGATCGTCAACGGCGCCTACTACGACCGCGACCAGCGCGTCGCCCCGGCGGCCGCCGCGACCGAGGAACGCACGATCAAGCGCCTCAACAAGCTCGCCGACGTGCTCGTCGGCCACACCGCCTGAAGGGATTCCAGCCGATGTCCAAGCGCGCCCGCAAGAAGAGGGACCGCCGCAAGAAGAAGGCGAACCACGGCCGCAAGGCCGGACAGCGCTGACCCCACGGGGCTCGTGCGCGAGTCCACGCACTACGTGACCGGGCCCGTCCGGCCCGTCAGGCCGGCGTCAAGGTTGCCGTACGCGGCGTAAGCGGTCCGTCAGGGCCGCGTGGCGCTCCCGCGGCCCGGACCTACCGTCCGTTACATGCACCCCATGAAGCCGATGAAGGTCCGTCCCGACGCCGACGACGCGGAACCCCCCGGCACCGCCCATGACACCACCTGGGCCGGGGAGGCCCGCACCGCCGTGGGCGCCGCCGGGCTGCTGCTCGCCGCCCTGTTGGTCGTGGACGCGGTCGACGGCGGTCTGGAGACCTGGAGCGTGGTGCTGTGGGTGACCCTCGCCGTGCTGCTCCTCGTCATCCTGCTGCCGGCCCGGGTGAGCGCGGCCCCGGGCCGGCTCAGCGTGCGCGGGCTGTGGACGCGGCACACCGTGCGCACCGACCGGCTCGCGTCGGTGCGCTGGTCCAACGGCGTGGCGCAGCGGCTCGTGCTGCGCGACAAGGACGGCGGCCGGGCCGAGCTCGACCCGCAGGTCCTGATCGCGAACCCGCCGTTGTGGCAGCTCGTCGACACCGCCGCCCGTACGTCCCTGCGGGACGGCACGCTGCTGTGCGGCCAGACCGCGCTGCACCAGATGCAGCGGCGGATCGACCGGGAGACGGCGGAACGGGTGTTCCAGGTCTCCGGCCTCTGAGCCCCGTCGCTCCGGCCCCCGTACGTACGACAGGGCGGCGAGGCCCTGGAGCGCGGTGAGCCGGTGCCGGGCGCCGGGATCGGACCCTGCCGTATCCGGAGGCTCCTCCGCGCCCTGCTCGGCAGTGCTCTCGGTCGGAGGCGTTCAGAAGCCCTTGGCCAGCTCCACGCCCAGCCAGACCGCGCCGAGCCCGGCGGCGGTGCTGCCGAGGACGTTCGCGGCCGCGTAGGCGCGGGCCCCGCCCTCGTACAGCTTCAGGGTCTCGAAGGAGAAGGTGGAGTACGTGGTGAGGGCGCCGCACAGGCCGGTGCCGAGCAGCAGTCCGGTACAGGCCGAGGCGACGCCGGTGAGCAGGCCCAGGACCAGCGAGCCGACCACGTTCACGACGAACGTGCCCCACGGGAAGACGGAGTCGTGGCGGGCCTGGACGGCGCGGTCCGTGAGGTAGCGCAGGGGCGCGCCGACGGCGGCGCCCACGACGACGAGCAGCCAGTTCACTCCTTGGGCTCCCCGGGCCCGTACCGGACGACCTCGCAGTCGTCGAGCAGCACCAGGCCGCCGTCCGTGAGCAGTTCCTCCAGCTCGGGCAGAAAGGCCCGGACCCGCTCCTCGGTGTCCACGACCAGCACCGCGACCGGCAGGTCCTCGGTGAGCGAGAGCAGCCGGGTGGTGTGGACGAGGGCGGAGGAGCCGAAGCCCTCGATGCCGCGGAAGACGGAGGCGCCGGCGAGCCCGGCGGCGTGCGCGCGGTGCACGATCTCGCTGTAGAGCGGGCGGTGGTGCCAGGTGTCGGTCTCGCCGACGACGATCGTCATGCGGAGCGCCCGGCCCGCGAGCCGTGTGCGTGCGGTCATGCCGTCCTCCTCGCTCGTACGGCGGCCCGGGTGGCGAGGACGGCCGCCGCCACGGCGGCGAGCGCGGTGAGCGCGGTGGCCGCGAGGTAGATCGTTCCGCGGGCGACGTCGCCCGCGGCGAGCAGCCGCTGGCTGTCGAGGGCGTAGGTCGAGAATGTCGTGAAACCGCCGCAGACCCCGGTGCCGAGGAAGGGGCGCAGGAGCGGATGCGGCGGGCTGACGGTCTCGGTCGCGAGGACCATGACCACGCCGAGGACCGCACAGCCGACCGCGTTGACGGCCAGGATCGTCCAGGGGAAGGCGCCGGCGGGAGTGGGCCAGGCGAGGATCGCGGCATAACGCGCCACGGCGCCGAGCGCGCCGCCCGCGGCGACCACCCCGACGACCGGCAGCTGCGCGCGGAATCCCATGGAGCCAGGTTAGTCGGCGACGGGCCGCCGGTCTCGGGCGGGCCGCTTGCGGCGGGGTCGGCGGTCCCGAGCCGGACTGGTCACCGCGTCGCAGGTCCCGGGACGGGGCGATTACCGACGCGTCGCAGGTCCTGGGCGGCCGGATCACCGAGGGGTCGCCTGTCCACGGCGGCCGGGTCACCGGCGGTTCGCCTGCCACACGGCGGCCGGTTTACCCGCGGGTCTACCCGTCCGTACGGAACCCGCCGCCACCGCCGGCGGGCGGGAAAAAGGCAAGGCGCACAGGCGCGGGCCCCGGCCTGGGGCATTAACCGGAGCCCGGCCCGTGCTGCCTCGACCCGATCGTCCGGCGGGGCGTCGCACCGGTCAAAGCCCGTACGGCGAGTCTGTCAGATCCCCCCGCGGGGTATGGCGGTGGTCCGGCCACCATCGAGGCGCCCAGACGGGTGCCGCGTACACCTCGTGCCACGCGCCGCGACAGGCGACGGTGGAGGGGCAGCTGGAGGGAGCTGCGCAATCCGTAGGGCAGGAGTGTCGTGAGTACATCCGTCACCACCAGATTCAGAACCGTCGCCGCGCATCGGGAGCTCCGGGGGGAGCTTCGGGACACGGCCGACGACGACGTGTACGGCGAACTCTGCGCCGCGCTCTTCTCCGGCTTCCCGCGCCGTGACCAGCGCATGAAGGCGGAGCAGTACCTGCGCGGGCTGCTCACCGCGCAGGGCCGCAAGTCGATCCGCAACATCGCCGCGCAGATCGGCGGCCCGGCGGCCGAGCAGAGCCTGCACCACTTCATCTCCAGCTCGACCTGGGACTGGCGGCCCATGCGGGCCGAGCTCGCGCGCTATCTGCAGCGGCACGGCGCCCCGCAGGCGTGGGTGGTGCGGCCGATGCCGATACCGAAGGCCGGCCAGCACTCGGTCGGCGTCGACCGGCGCTTCGACCCCGAGCAGGGGCAGGTGTTCCGCGGCCAGCAGGCGTTCGGCGTGTGGTTCGCGGGCGAGGAGACCAGCGTCCCCGTCAACTGGCGCCTGTTCCTGCCCGATCCGTGGGTGAAGGACCCGACGCGCCGGGACCGCGCCGAGGTGCCGGAGGGCGCCGGCGAGGAGACCCTGGAGGAGTGCGCGGTCAACGCGGCGCTCGACACGGCCCGTTGGCCCGACGTGGCCCGCAAGCCGGTGCTGCTCGACATCCGCGGCGGCGCCGGGCGCGCCGCCCTGCACCGGCTCGCGCTCGCCGGCGTCCCCGTGGTCGCCCGGATCGGCACGAACTGCCGGCTGACCGTCGCCGACCGCTCGCTGCCCGGCTTCGGCGCCGGGCCGCTCACCGCGCTGCAGATCCTGGAGTCGCTCAAGGGCCTGCGCCGCCCGGTGAGCTGGGTGGACTCGGCGGCCGGGGTGCGCAGCTCGCGCACCTCGCTCGCCACCGCCGTGCGCGTCACCCTGCCCGTGCCGCCGGGCGAACGGCAGCGACCGCTGCTCCTGCTCGGCGAGTGGGACGACCCGCGGCGCTCGCCCGCCCGGCTGTGGATCACGGACCTGACGGGCTCGGCGGTCGGTCCGCTGCTGCGGCTGACCAAGCTGTCGCGCCGGGTGGAGCGGGACTTCCGGCAGGTCGGCGAGGGTGCGGGGCTGCGGGACTTCGTGGGGCGCTCGTTCCGCGGCTGGCACCGGCACATCACGCTGGCCTCGGCCGCGCACGCGGCGACCGTCCTCGGGACCGAGCGGATCGCGCCGTACTGCGAGATCCAGGCCCGCTCGGCGGGCTGACCTCGCCGCGGCGGAGAGCCGGCCTCCGCCCGAGGGCATCGGCAGGGGCCCGGGAGCCGGGGCTCCCGGGCCTCGTACGCTCGCCGCACACCGACCCGCGCCGCGGCCGCTCGCACTCCCGGGCGGTCGGGCACCCGGCGGGTCATCCCCAGGCGCTCGGACTCCCGGACGGTCGGCCTCCCGGACGCTCGGACTCCCGGGCGCTCAGACCTGGCGGTCGGCGCAGGGCGGGCCGGCCGTCGGGCGCTGCTCGGCGAGGGCGGCGCGACGGCGGGCGAGGACGGCCCGGGTGCGCTGGAGCCGGAGCGCCAGCTGGACCTCCAGGACCTGGCCGGGCTTCTGCCACTCCGGGCCGAGGAGTTCGCCGATGCGTTCCAGCCGCCGCGAGACGGTGTTCGGGTGGACGTGCAGCGCCTCGGCCGCGTTCGTCGGGCTGCCGCCGGACGCGAAGTACGCCTCCAGGGTGTGGATCAGATCGGTGACCCGCTCGGCGTCGTAGTCCAGTACGGGCCCGATCGCCGACTCGATGAAGCCGTCCACGTCGTGGTCGTCCGACAGGAGCAGGCCCAGGAAGCCCAGGTCCTCGGCCGACGCCGCCGCGCCCGCGCCGCCCAGTGCGCTCATCGCGTCCAGGCAGCGCATGGCCTCCTGGAACAGCCGGCCCACGCCGTCCGGGCTCCAGCCGGGACCGGCCGCGCCCACCGACACCGGGTGGCCCAGCAGCGGGGCGAGCTCGCCGGAGACGGCCTGGGCGGCGCCCGACGCGTCCACACCGGGCAGCAGGAGGACGACGCTGCCGCCCTGCACGGTCTTCAGGCCGGACATCCGGTAGGCGTACGAGGACGCCCACACCACGGCCCGGCCCTGCTCGCCGCCCTCGGGGCGGGCGACCACGACGACGTGCGGTTCGCGCAGGTCGATGCCGAGGCGGCGGGCGCGCTGGGCGATCTGCTGCGGGGCGTGCTGCGGCTCGGCGAGCAGGTCGTCGAGCAGCTCGTCGCGGACCGGCCCCTCGGCGACCGCCGTGGAACGCTGCATCAGGATCAGCAGGGCGACGGACTGCGCGGCGAGTTCGAGCAGCCGCTCGTCCTCGCCGCTGAGCGGGGTCGCGGCGCGCACGACGAGCACGCCCAGGTCCTCGGAGCCGGCGATGACGGGCGCGATCCAGGTCCCGGGCCGCTGCCGCGGCCGCCGGGTGCGGCCTAGGCCCCAGCGGGCGTACGGGGCGAGGTCGTCGAGACCCTCGCCGAACTCCTCGCCGAACTCCTCGGCGTCGTCGGCGAAACCGTCGGCGAGGCCGTTGCCCAGGTCGTCCCCGAGACCGCCGGCGGGGCGCGGGTCATGACCGCGGCCCGGCCGCGGCGCGTCCTCCGGATCGCCGTCCGCCGCCTGTTCGCGCGCCGACCCCCGCTCCCCGTCCCGCTCCTCCGCCCGCTCGTCCTCCGCGGCCTCCTCCGGGCCGCCGCCCACGAGGACCGGCCGGCGGCTCGCGTGGGCGTCGAGGGACGCCTTGGCCACGACCTCCTCGTCGAGTTCGCCGATCTCGCCGGTGGAGGCGAGGGTGCGGCCGCCCGGATCGCGGATCAGGACGCAGGCGTCGAGCGCGTCCCCGGTCGCCTTGGCCACGCCGCGCAGGTCGCCGCCGGCCAGGATCAGGTTCATGATCCGGCCGTGGGCCTCGCCGAGGTGGCGCATGCGGGTGAGCGCGGTGCGGACGCGGGAACTGTCCCGCTCCAGTTCGGTGACCTCGGCCCTGGTCTGGTCGAGGAGCCCGGCCTTCTCCGTGGCGACGGCGGCCAGGTCGGCGAGCGAGCTGATGAGCCCGATCTCGCCCGGGCTGTAGCGGCGGACCCGCCGGTCGGCCCCGTAGAGGAGTCCTATGACGGTGTCGCCGGCGCGCAGCGGCACGGCGACGACGGCCCGCATCCCCTCGTCCCGGACGAGCTGGTCGAGGACGCCCGTATGGGGAAAGCGCTGGTCCTTGAGGTAGTCCTCGGTCCAGACGGGTTCGCCGAGCGTCTGGGCGAGTTCGCTGAGTCCGCCGCCGATGCGGTCGTGACCGTCGCCGTCGAGCGCGGCGGACCAGTCCGCCGGGTCGCGCCGGCTGTCGCTGCCCTCGGAGGCGTGGATGACCCGGACGCCGTGCGCGTCGCCGCTCAGGGTGAGGCAGGCGAGGTCCAGTTCGAGCACCCGCTTGGCCCGGCGGAGGACGGTGCGGAGCAGTCCTTCGAGGTCGTACGGGAGGGTCAGGTCGCGTGCGGTGTCGGAGAGGGCGTCGAGGCCGGTCTCGCAGCGGTCGCGGCGCGCGAGGAAGTGCGCGACCCCGCCCGCGAGCTGCACGGCCCGCTCCAGCTGGGCCCGATCGGCGCCCTCGGTCCCCGAGGCGCGGGCCTGGTCGAGGAGTTCGGTGAACCGCTCGGGCGGCTCCCGCCGGGCCAGCATCTCCAGGACGGCGAGCGCGTCGATGCCCACGACCGGGCCCCCGCCCCCGTCCGCGTCTGCGCCGTGGTTGGTCATGCTTCAACTCCCGCTGCTGAGCAGAACCGGGTGACGCAGTGGAAACCCGTACCGCTGGCCGAAACTGAATCCGCCGTGGATGACGGTCAACGGTAGGATCGCCCGATTCATTCCCGTTCGCTCCCCCTCCGCCGCCTCCCCCGGCGTCCGCTATTTTCCCCTGCCCTGACGGAGAATCAGACCGCCGCGGTCGCCCTCGGGGCCACGGAGGACGTCGCCGTCACCGGAACCGCTGTGGGACCACCGCGGAACCGGGGCTGCGTCGGCACCCGGGGCAGCACCGTGTCCCGTACGGAGAGGAGCGAGCGGTGGAGGCGGCGCAGGCGCGCCGAGGGCGTCCGGCCGCCGTCGCGCTCGAGCATGGCGCACAGCCGCTGGTAGACCTCCAGGGCGTCGTCGGTGCGGCCGGTGCGCAGCAGGGCGATCATGAAGTGGGCGTTGAGCGCCTCGCTCAGCGGGTACTGGGCGGCGTGCATGGCGAGTTCGGGCACCATCTCGGCATGCAGGCCGAGCCCCAGCTGGGCCTCCGCCCACTGGTCGAGCACGCTCAGCCGGGAGGCTTCGAGGCGCTCGACCTCGGCGGCCAGCCGGGGACCGGAGGCGACTCCGGCGTACGGCTCGCCGCGCCAGAGCGCGAGGGCCTCGCCGAGCCGGAGCGCGGCACGCGGCAGGTCGCCGGCCTCCATGGCGCGGTAGCCGGCGCCGGCCGCGCGCTCGAACTGCCAGACGTCGTGGGAGCCGCCGCCGGTGTCGAGCCGATAGCCGCCGGTCTCGGCGGCGAGCACGGTCTCCGGCGTGCGCCCGCCCTCACCGGTACGGCCCTCGGGCCGCGCGGAGGCGAGCAGGGAGCGCAGGCCGAGCACATGGGCGTGGAGTTCGGCGCGGGCGCCGCGCGGGGCGCCGGACGGCCAGAGCTCCTCCATGAGGACGGAGACCGGCACGATCTGGTCGGCGGACGCGGCGAGCAGGGCGAGCAGTTGTCGTGGCGCGGCCGCGGCAGGGGTGATCGACACCCCGTTCTCGCGCACCGAAAGCCCCCCCAGGATCCGGACGTCCACCCTTGCCCCCTCAGCGTCAGCGCACACGCGCAACGGATGCTCCCCCGGGGACGATTAGAAAAGAGACCGGGAAGCATGTCAATAAGAAACCGCCTGGTACGGAATCGGTGCACTGTCCGACCTGGAAAATTGCCCTCTTTGGGGTGATTCATCAGCATCAGGGCGGCATCAAGATGCAGGGAAACGTACCGGGGAAAGCGGCAACTGGACCCGCAGGTATGCTTTGTGGGCTGTTTTCAGCCCCGCTCCGGCCCGTTGAAACGCGCGTCGAGATCCTGGTCGCGGCCCTCGTCGAGACCCAGTGCGCGGGCGCCGCGGCCGGGCTCCAGGTCGAGCGCGGTCAGGACGGCGGGGACGACGACGCTGGGCAGTAAGTGGTGGTAGAGCGTCGAGGCCCAGCGCTCCATCGAGGACCGGTCGCCCTCCATCGCGAAGGTCATCAGGTTGAGCCCGGCATAGGCGGCGACGACCAGGCCGGCCACCTCCGCGGGGTCGACGTGCGGCAGCAGCTCACCGCGCTCCTTGGCCGCGGTGAGATGCCGCAGGTTGATCTCGGTCCACTCGCGGTAGGGGCCGCTGCGGTCGAGTTCGTGGCCACCCTGGTCGAGGGTGAGCCGCACGCTGCCGCTCAGCACCCGGTCCCGGGTCAGCCGGTGCGCGAACACCATGCCGACGTCGACGAACTCCTGCACCTTGGAGATCTGCGGGGGCGCCGTGGGCACGACCGCCACCTGGGCGTCGAGCACCGCGTGCGCGAGGTCTTCCTTGGAGTCGAAGTGGAAGTAGAGCGCGCCCTTGGTCACCTGGGCGAGCGCGAGTATGTCGGAGAGCTTGGCCGACTCGTAGCCGCGCTCGTCGAAGACGGCGGCCGCCGCCTCCAGGATCGCCTTGCGGGTACGGATCGCACGATCCTGCTTCGCCATGGGGAAGTCCGTCCCTCTCATCGCCCGAACCGGCATCCCGGCAGCCCGACAAAACAAACCCATGGGTATCTGTTTTCCGGCGAGTGGAAGATACCCGAAGCCCTGTTCGCCGTGAACACGGAACATCGGCCAGTCGCCGAACCGCACGTCTGACCAGCGACTTTGACGACGGGTTCGGTCATCAGAACGTCAGGTCGAAGGTCGGTCCCGACCCCGGTCCACGCACCCCCTCATCCGGGGCGACGAAAAAACCGACGCCCCGGTTGACTCGGTTTCAAGGACCGGTCGGCGCATCGGGCAGCGGACCGTTGCCGCCCGGGCGGTCCGCCTGGTAGGAACCGCCGCCCGACCGGCCGGAACCGCCGGCGAGCGGCAGCGCGGCCGCGAGCACCCCTGCGGCGAGTCTTCGTTTCATGAGCAACTCCCCCTTCCGCCAACGCCGTTCGTACGGCACTGGTGAATGTGACGTCCGGGGAGGCGGCAAGGAGCAGACGAGGGAGTTGCGGATGGATCTCAATGCGGCAACGGCGGCGGGGGCACGCCGCTGTGGCAGGGACTCGCCATCCTTTTCAACAGGGGTTGTCACCGTGCGCAGTCGCGTGCGTACATGGAGTGGCATAGGGTGGCACACCGATCGGGCGGGGGTGGTCAGCGGTGGCAGAGACTGCGGGCTCCGTGATGCTCGCCCGTTCGGCGATGGGCCGCGCCGGACCGGATCCGCAGCGCCTGGCCGGGCGCCCGGTCCGCGGCACCCGCCGGGTCAGCGCCGCGCTCGCCGGGCTCGCGGCCTCGGCCCGGCACGAGTTGCTGACCTTCGACGACCCGGCCGCCTCCGCGTCGCGCGCGATCCCCGAGCCGTTCCTGGAGCTTGCAGGAGCGTGCATGCGGGCGGCGGCGGAGCGGGCCTCGGAGGTCCGCCGCATCGTGCCCCGCCACGCGCTCCCCCACGTGGCGGGCACGGTGCGGGTGCCGGGGCGGGCGCGGGTCAGCGACTCGATCCCCTTCAAACTGATCGTCGTCGACCGCACGGTCGCGGCCGTCCCCCTCGACCTCGAACTCCTCTACAACGGCCTGCTCCTGATCCGCGACCCGGTCGTGATCGCCGCCCTGGTCCGCGCCCACCACACCTCCTGGGACACGGCCCAGGAACTCTCCGGCCTCACCCCACCCACCCGTGACCTCCCGCCCCAACTCCGCCCGGTCCTCGACGCGCTGCTCGCGGGCCTGACGGACGAGACGGCGGCGACCCGCCTCGGCATGTCGCCGCGAACGTACAGCCGACGGGTGGGTGAGCTGATGTCGGCCCTCGGCACGACGAGCCGCTTCCGCGCGGGCGCGGAAGCGGCTCGTAGGGGGTGGGTGTGAGGGGCGCCCCAGGCCCGGACGCCCTGCCGGCTCGCTACAGGGACCGCAGACCGGGTGTCCTCACGGGCGCCCCGTACGTCGGGTCGCCATCTCCCGCACCGCTCACGACACGATGTCCTTCCTCGCGAACCCCCGGAACGCCAGCGCGAAGAAGACCAGCGAGTACGTGACCGACACCGCCGCCCCCTTCACCATCCCCGCCCCCTCCAGCTGCGGCTGCAGCGCGTCGATCCAGGCGAACTGCCAGTGCGCCGGCAGGAAGGCGCGCCAGTCGCCGAGGGCGGTGACGGCGTCCAGGACGTTGCCGAGGACGGTGAGGCCGACGGCGCCGCCGACGGCGCCGAGCGGGGCGTCGGTGCGGGTGGAGAGCCAGAAGGCGAGGGCCGCGGTGACGAGTTGGGAGACGAAGAGGTAGCCGACGACGAGGGCGAGGCGGAGCACGGCGGTGGCGGCGGGGAGGGCGCCGCCGGTGGGGAGGGCGAGGGGGCCCCAGCCGTACGCGACGGTGCCGGCGGCCAGGGCGACGAGCGGGAGCAGGAGCATCGCGGCGGCGCTGAAGGCGAGGGCGACGGCGAGCTTGGACCACAGCAGGCGGGCCCGGGGGACGGGCGCGGCGAGCAGGTAGCGCAGGGAGGACCAGCCGGCCTCGGCGGCGACGGTGTCGCCGCAGAACAGGGCGACCGGGATGACGAGCAGGAAGCCCGCGGAGACGAAGAGGCAGGTCGCCGCGAAGTTGGCGCCGGAGGCGGTGGCGGTGTCCATCAGGGTGATGCGGTCGTTGCCGGCGCCGTCCGGGCCGCCGCCGATCGCGAAGGCGGTGATGAGGACGAACGGCAGGGCGGCCAGGATCAGGCCCATCACGAGGGTGCGGCGGCGGCCGAGTTGGCGTACCGCCTCCACCCGGAACCGCAGGGTGCGGTGAGGTGCGTAGCCCGGGGCGGTCATGCGTTCTCTCCTCCGATCAGGGTCAGGAAGGCGTCCTCCAGGCGCCGGTGCGGGCCCACGCCCGTCACCGGCACGTCGAGCCGGACCAGTTCGCCGATCAGCTGCGTGGAGGTGCGGTCCGTGAGCCGGACCAGCAGGCCGGCCTCCGTCCGTACCGCGCCGAGCTTCTCCACGACCGCGTCCGGCACCGGGCCGTCCAGGGTGACGAGGAGGGTGTCGCCGGAACCGCTGATCTCGCCGACCGGGCCGGCCGTGACGAGGCCGCCGCGGTCCATGACGACCAGGTGGGTGCAGGACTGTTCGACCTCGGCGAGGAGGTGGCTGGAGACGATGACGGTGCGGCCGCCGGCCGCGTACCGGATCATCACCTCCCGCATCTCGCGGATCTGCGGCGGGTCGAGCCCGTTGGTCGGCTCGTCGAGGATCAGCAGGTCGGGCAGGCCCAGCATGGCCTGGGCGATGGCGAGCCGCTGCCGCATGCCCTGCGAGTAGGTGCGTACGGACCGCTGGAGCGCGCCGCCCAGGTTGGCGATCCGCAGCGCCTCGTCGAGGTGGGCGTCCTCGGCGGGGCGGCCGGTGGCGCGCCAGTAGAGCTCCAGGTTCTCCCGCCCGGACAGGTGCGGCAGGAAACCGGCGCCCTCGACGAACGCGCCGACCCGGGAGAGCACCGGGGCGCCGGGGCGGATCGCCTGGCCGAAGACCCGGATCTCGCCCTGGTCGGGGGTGATGAGGCCCATGAGCATGCGCAGGGTGGTGGTCTTGCCGGCGCCGTTGGGGCCGAGCAGGCCGAGGACCTGGCCGCGTTCGACGCGGAAGGAGAGGTCGCGGACGCTGTACCGGTCGCCGCCCGCGTACTTCTTGGTCAGTCCGGTGATCTGCAGCGGCACGTCGGCCAGTCCGGGGTCGGCGGGCGGTGCGGTGGTGCGGCGCCGGGCGGTGAGGAGGAGTACGGCGGCGACGAGCGCGCCCGCGAGCGGCAGGCCCCACACCCACCACGGCAGGCCGGCCGCCCGGCCGGTCACGGCCGGGGCGGTCGGGACGGTGAGGGGGCTCGCGACGGAGACCGTGTACGTGGCGGGCGCGGCCGGCGAGGCGTAGCCGAGGTCCGTCGCGGCGAGCACGAGCCGCAGCCGGTGCCCGGTCGGCACCTCGTGGTCCACGGCCGGCAGGGTGAGCGTCAGCTCCCGGCCGAGGGCCGCGTGCTCCACCCGTACCGGTGTGACGAGTTGCGCGGGGAGCACCTGCTGCCGGCCGTCCGGCCCCACGTCGTACACCTTGGCGAAGAGCACCGCCGAGCCGTCGGGCGCGGTCGAGGTGACCCGGATGCGGACGGTCGGGGTGCCGGTGACGCGGATCGGGCGGGTCTGCGGCCGGGCGTCGAAGGCCGCGAACTGGCCCGGGAAGTCGAGCGAGAGGCCCACTCCGAGGGAGGAGGAGAGAGCGGAGAGGCCGCCGCCGAGGCCGGGCACGGCGGAGAGGGCGGGCGGGTTCGCGCCGGCCGGGTTGGCGAAGGACTGGGGCCGGCCCGACAGGACGACGTGGACGGGGCCGGCGGCGAGGCCGGGGTAGCGGTCGGCGGTGGCGGCGCGCAGGGTGGCCCGGCCGTCGGTGGAGTCGACGCCTCCGGTACGGCTGACGCGGAAGGCGGGCCCGGTGTCGACGGACGTGTCCCGCTTGAGGTGACGGTCGAACCAGGCGGTGATCCGGGCCTCGATCCGCCCGGTCTCGCGGTCGCCGCCGTCGTGGCCGCCGGCCGTCCAGTCGACGGCGACGGGCGCGCCGTTGGCGGCGATGGCGCGGGCCATGACGTCCGCCTGGCCGAGCGGGAAGAGCGAGTCGGCCTGGCCCTGGACGATGAGCGCGGGCACCTTGATGCGGGCGCCGACGGCGGACGGGCTGCGGGCCTCCAGGAGCGCGCGGGCGGCGGCGTCGGGGCGGCCGGAGACGGCGACGCGCTGGTAGAGGGCGCAGACCTCGGGGCTGAACCGCCCGCAGGAGCCCTTGCCGGCCCCGGATCCCGTCGTGAAGAAGATGCCGGACCAGAGCTTCTTGAACACGCCGTTCGGGAACAGGGCGTCGGCGAGGTTCCAGTACGTGATCTGCGGGGCGATCGCGTCGACGCGCGGGTCGTACCCGGCGGCGAGCAGCGCGACCGCGCCGCCGTACGACGCGCCGGTGACGCCGACGCGCGGGTCGCCCGGCTTGTCGAGCAGCACCTCGGGGCGGCGGGCCAGCCAGTCGACGAGGCCGCGCACGTCCTTGACCTCGCGCTGCGGGTCGTTGAGGCCGATCTGTCCGGTGGAGGCGCCGAAGCCCCGGGCGGACCAGGTCAGGACGGCGTAGCCGTCGCGGGCGAGCTGTTCGGCCTGGGCGCGGACGTCGTCCTTGGAGCCGCCGAAGCCGTGCCCGAGGAGGACGGCGGGGCGCCGGTGGCCGGGCTCTCCGGCGGTGAAGTACGAGGTGTCGAGCCGTACTCCGTCGAGGGCGAGCGTCCGGTCGGCGCGTCGGACGGGCGCCGGTTCGTCGGAGGCGACGGCACTCCAGGTGCCGGCGCCGCCGGCGAGGACGGCGAGGGCGGCGGCGGCAGCGGCCCACCGCGGCAGGCCCCTCCGGGGGAGTCGCAGCTTCATGGGTCGAGCCTAGGTGCCGGACGGGGCGGGCTCGGCTGCCCAGGGGCGGAGGTCGGCGGCCTTCTCAGGGCGTAGCCGCTACGGTCGTCGTACACCAGCCGCGGTATGCGCAACGGGAGGTACGGGGTGGAGATCCGGCGGGCGACGACGGTGGCGGAACTGCTCGCGGCGGCCCAGCTGTACGACGCGCCGCCCCGCGAGGACTGGGCGGCGGACTTCCTGGCCGCGCCGGGGCACGTGCTGCTGATCGCGTACGCGGCGGACGGCTCCCCCGCCGGCTTCGTGTCGGGGATCGAGATGCGCCACCCCGACAAGGGCGTGGAGATGTGCCTGTACGAGCTGTCCGTGGACGAGGCGCACCGGCGGCGGGGCGTCGGCCGGGCCCTGACGGAGGCCCTGGCGGCGGAGGCACGCTCGCGCGGCTGCTACGACATGTGGGTCGGCGTGGACACCGACAACGAGCCGGCGCTGCGCACCTACCGGTCGGCGGGCGCGGCGGACGAGGGGGTCTTCGCGATGCGCGTCTGGACGTTCGACGCCGGCTGATTGTTCGGGCCGCTGGGAAGCCGGGGGGCCGGGGGGCGGGGGGCCGGGGGCCGGGGGCCCGGGGGGGCCGCGACGACGCGGTCCTCACGGCACCAGGTGCGCCAGGAACTCCTCGCCCGCCGGGTACGGCCGCTCCTCGGGCAGCGACTCCCGCGCCTCCGTCAGCCGCCCCGCGCGTACGAGGCCGTGGATCTCGCGGGTCAGCGGCGTCACGTCGCGGATCCCGACCGTCCACTCGTCCGCGTACCGCCGCGACGCCTCGCCGGCCAGGCCGAGCTGGAGCGAGCGGTGGTCGAGCGCCCGCAGGTGCAGGTCCCGCTCGGGGTCCCACTGGACGCGGGCCGGCGCGCGCTTCAACTCACGCTGCCAGGAGGCCTGGTCGGTGTGGAAACCGCGCACGTAGTGGGAGAGGCAGGCGTGCCGCAGCGCCCACTCGAAGCCCTCGCGGGTGATCTCGACGGCGAGGACGGTCTCCTGGCCCTCCTTCAGGCCCCAGCCGCAGCGGTAGGCCATCCACAGGAACGAGGGCTTGATCCAGGTCATCCGGTCCCGCTTCCACGCGGCCGGGAAGCGCCCGTCGCGGGCGGCCGGGAGGCCGATCGACGGGGTGTACGCCTGGTAGACGGTCACCGTGGTGTCGGTGTGGACGGCCCTGATCTGGTGTTTCGGCGGAACGTTCATGGCCCCCAGGGTGCGTCGGAACACACCCAGGGGGCCACCGGATTACCGCCCGTCAGTGGACCGTCAGTGGTTGCGCGGGAAGCCCAGGTCCACGCCCGCCGGGGCCTCGGAGGGGTCGGGCCAGCGGGTGGTGACGACCTTCCCGCGGGTGTAGAAGTGGACGCCGTCGTTGCCGTAGATGTGGTGGTCGCCGAAGAGCGAGTCCTTCCAGCCACCGAAGGAGTGGTAGCCCACCGGCACCGGGATCGGCACGTTCACGCCGACCATGCCCGCCTGGATCTCCAGCTGGAAGCGGCGGGCGGCGCCGCCGTCGCGGGTGAAGATGGCGGTGCCGTTGCCGAACGGCGAGGCGTTGATCAGGGCCACGCCCTCCTCGTACGTCTCGGCGCGCAGCACGCACAGGACCGGGCCGAAGATCTCGTCCTGGTACGCCTTGGCGGTGGTGGGGACGTGGTCCAGGAGGGACAGGCCGATCCAGTGGCCGTCCTCGTAACCGTCGACGGTGTAGCCGGTGCCGTCGAGGACGACCTCGCAGCCCTCGTCCGCCGCGCCGTGGACGTAGGAGGCGACCTTGTCGCGGTGGACGGCCGTGATGAGCGGGCCCATCTCGGAGGTCGGGTCGTTGCCGGGGCCGATCTTGATCTTCTCGGCGCGCTCGCGGATCTTCTGGACCAGCTCGTCGCCGATCGCGCCGACCGCGACGACCGCGGAGATCGCCATGCAGCGCTCGCCGGCCGAGCCGTACGCCGCCGAGACCGCCGCGTCGGCGGCCGCGTCCAGGTCGGCGTCGGGCAGCACCAGCATGTGGTTCTTGGCGCCGCCGAGCGCCTGGACGCGCTTGCCGTTGGCGGAGGCGGTGGTGTGGATGTAGCGGGCGATCGGGGTCGAGCCGACGAAGGAGATCGCGGAGACGTCCGGGTGCTCCAGGAGCCGGTCCACGGCCACCTTGTCGCCGTGCACGACGTTGAAGACGCCGTCCGGCAGGCCGGCCTCGGCGAGCAGCTCGGCGATCTTCAGGGACGGCGACGGGTCCTTCTCGCTGGGCTTGAGGATGAAGGTGTTGCCGCAGGCGATGGCGATGGGGAACATCCACATCGGCACCATCGCCGGGAAGTTGAACGGGGTGATGCCGGCCACGACACCCACCGGCTGGCGGATCGCGGCCACGTCCACCCGGTTGGACACCTGGGTGGACAGCTCGCCCTTGAGCTGGGTGGTGATGCCGCAGGCCAGGTCGACGATCTCCAGGCCGCGGGCGACCTCGCCGAGCGCGTCCGAGTGCACCTTGCCGTGCTCGGCGACGATCAGCTCGGCGATGGCGTCGCGGTTGGCGTCGAGCAGCGCGCGGAACTTGAAGAGGATCGTGGTGCGCTGGGCCAGCGAGGAGGTGCCCCAGGTCAGATAGGCGTCCTTGGCGGCGGCGACGGCCGCGTCGACCTCCTCGACGGACGCGAGCGCCACCTGCGTGGTGACGGCGCCGGTGGCCGGGTCGGTGACCGGGCCCCAGTTGCCCGACGTGCCCTCGACGGTCTTGCCACCGATCCAGTGGTGGACGGTCTTCGTCATGACGAGTTACTCCTTCAGAGATGGCGGCGTCGGGCGGTGACGTGCCGGTCGTACTCCTCGCGGGCCTTGACCGCCGACGGTCGGGTCGAGGTCTCGGCCACGGGCACATCCCACCACGCCTGGGCGGGGGGCGCGCCCGACACACTGTCTGCCGTTTCGGTCTCGACGTAGACACATGTGGGAACCGTCGCCTCCCGTGCGTCCGCGAGCGCTTCCCGCAGGTCACGCACGGTGCGGGCGCGCAGCACCCGCATGCCGAGGGAGGCGGCGTTGGCGGCCAGGTCGACGGGCAGGGGCGGCCCGGTGAAGCCGCCGTCCGCCGCCCGGAAGCGGTAGTCGGTGCCGTACCGCTCGGCTCCCACGGCCTCCGACAGGCCGCCGATCGACGCGTAGCCGTGGTTCTGCAGGATGACCACCTTGATCGGCAGGCGCTGCTGCACGGCGGTGACGATTTCGGTGGGGTTCATCAGATACGTACCGTCGCCGACGAGCGCCCAGACGGGCCGGCCGGGCGCGGCGAGGGCGACGCCGATGGCCGCCGGGATCTCGTAGCCCATGCAGGAGTAGCCGTACTCGACGTGGTACTGGTCCGAGGAGCGGGCCCGCCACAGCTTGTGGAGGTCGCCGGGGAGCGAGCCGGCCGCGTTGACCAGGATGTCGTCGGCGGTGATCAGAGTGTCGAGTGCGCCGAGCACCTGGACCTGGGTGGGGCGGGCGTCCTCGCTCTCCGGGGCGTACGCCGCGTCGACGCGGGCTTCCCAGCGGAGCTTCTCCTCGGCGTACTCGTGCGCGTAGTGCGCGCTGACGTGGTGCTGCTCCAGCAGCGCGTGGAGCTGCTCCAGGCCCTCGCGGGCGTCCGCGACCAGCGGCAGCGCCGCCATCCGGTGGCTGTCGAAGGCCGTGACGTTGAGGTTGACGAACCGCACGGCGGGGTGGCCGAAGAGGGTGCCGGACGCGGTGGTGAAGTCGGTCCAGCGGGTGCCGATCCCGATCACCAGGTCCGCGGTGCGGGCCAGGTGGTCGGCGGCGGCCGTGCCGGTGTGGCCGATGCCGCCCATGTCCTGCGGGTGGCCGTGGGGCAGCGCTCCCTTCCCGGCCTGGGTGGAGGCGACCGGGATGCCGGTCCGTGCGGCGAAGTCGGAGAGCGCCTCCTCGGCCTCGCTGTACCTGACACCGCCGCCGACGACGATCAGGGGCCGGGACGCCCGGCCGATGGCGGCGGCCGCCGCGTCCAGTTCGTCCTCGTCCGGCGACAGGCGCCGGACCCGCCAGGTGCGCTCGGCGAAGAACTCCTCGGGCCAGGCGTACGCCTCTGCCTGGACGTCCTGCGGAAGGGCGAGGGTGACGGCGCCGGTCTCCGCGGGGTCGGTGAGGACCCGCACCGCTTCGAGGGCGGCCGGGATCAGCGCCTCGGGGCGAACGATCCGGTCGAAGTACCGGGAGACGGGCCGCAGGCAGTCGTTGACGGAGACGTCGCCGGCGTACGGCACCTGGAGCTGCTGGAGGACGGGGTCGGCGGGGCGGGTGGCGAAGGTGTCGCCGGGCAGCAGGAGGACGGGGATCCGGTTGATCGTGGCGAGGGCGGCACCGGTGACGAGGTTGGTGGCGCCGGGACCGATGGAGGTGGTGACGGCGTGCGCCTGGAGCCGGCGGGACTGGCGGGCGTAGCCGACGGCCGCGTGCACCATGGCCTGTTCGTTGCGGCCCTGGTGGTACGGCATGAGCGCGCCGTACTCGACGAGCGCCTGGCCGATCCCAGCGACGTTGCCGTGGCCGAAGATGCCCCAGGTGGCGGTGATCAGGCGGCGGCGCACGCCGTCGCGCTCGGTGTGCTGCGCGGCGAGGAAGCGCACCAGGGCCTGGGCGACGGTCAGCCGGACGCTCATGCGTATCCCTCCGTGTGGTCGGGGTGGAAGCTGATCCGCCACTCCCGCTCGGAGCCGGGGCCCGCCATGACGTTCAGGTAGTAGAGGTCGTGGCCGGGCTGCGCGATCGACGGCCCGTGCCAGCCGTCGGGGACGAGGACGGCGTCGCCGGTGCGGACCTCGGCGAGCAGCTCGGCGCCGCCGGGGCGGGACGGGGTGATCCGCTGGTAGCCGTAGCCGTGCGGGCCGCGGACCTCGTAGTAGTAGATCTCCTCCAGGACGGACTCCTCGCCCGGGCGGTGCTCGTCGTGCTTGTGCGGCGGATAGGAGGACCAGTTGCCGCCGGGGGTGAGCACCTCGACGGCGATCAGCCGGTCGCACGGAAACGCGTCGGCCGCGGCGAAGTTCCGCACCTGGCGGGCGCGGTTGCCGCTCCCGCGGGTCTCGACGGGAACCTCCGGCGCGGGGCCGTAGCGGGCGGGGAGTCGTCGCTCGCACTTCGCTCCTGCCAAAGCGAAGCGGCCTCCCGCACCGGAGGCGATCTGGGCGTGGGCGTCCCTGGGCACATAGGCGAAGTCCGAGACCCCGTCGAACACGCTCGCGCGCCCCACGAGTTCGAGGATTTCCCCGTCTGCGCGCACCGTACCGCCCCCGGACAGCGGAAGCACCACCCATTCGCTGTTCCCTGCCTCGAACTCGTGGGTCCCGCCGGGCGGCAGGTCGAGCACGCGCAGCGAGCTGTGCGCCCAGCCGGCCAGCGAGGGCTCGATGTCGACGGCGTAGGGCCCGCGGGCGGCGGCTCCGGAGGGGAGGTGCAGGTGCGGTGTGACTTCCATGATCTGTGCCTACCCGTTGTCCGGCGGCCTCACCGGCCGCGCGGGGAGTTCCGGGTGATCTCGGGGTCCCCGGGGCCGAGGTCCTCGGGGTTCCCGGGGCTGCGATTCTCGGGGTTCCCCGGGCCCCTGGCCCCGAGGAGGTCAGGGTTCTCGGGGATGTCGGAGTTCTCGGGGATCGAGCCGGTGCCGTGCTCCAGTGCGAGGGCGATCTCGGTGTCGTACGGCATCGCGGAGGAGCAGGCGAGCCGGCCCGCGACGATCGCGCCGGCCGCGTTGGCGTGGCGCAGCACCCGCTCCAGGTCCCAGCCGGCGAGCAGGCCGTGGACGAGCGCGCCGCCGAACGCGTCGCCCGCGCCGAGGCCGTTGACGACGTCGACCGGCAGCGGCGGGACCTCGGCGCCGGTGCCGTCGGCGGCGAGGGCGAGCACGCCCTTGGGGCCCTGTTTCACGACGGCGAGCCGCACGCCCGCGGCGAGCAGGGCGCGGGCGGCGGCGTGCGGCTCGCGCTCACCGGTCGCGATCTCGCACTCCTCGACGTTGCCGACGGCGACCGTGGCGTGCCGCAGCGCCTCCCGGTAGAGCGGCCGGGCCTCGTCGGCGGGCGTGTCGCCGTCCCAGAGGGTGGGCCGCCAGTCCAGGTCGAAGACGGTCGGCGCGTCGGGAGCGGCGTGCGCGGCCCGCTCGCGCAGCGCGGCGAGCGTGGCCGAGCGGCTGGGCTCGGCGCTCAGGCCGGTGCCGGTCGCCCAGAAGGCGCGCGCGGTCCGCAGGGCCGCCAGGTCCAGCTCGCCGGGGTGGATCTCCAGGTCGGGGGCCTTGGGGTGGCGGTAGAAGTGAAGGGGGAAGTGGTCGGGCGGGAAGATCTCGCAGAAGGTGAGCGGCGTGGGATGGGCGGCGACCTCGGTCACCCAGCGGTCGTCCACCCCGAACGCCCGCAGCTCGCGGTGCAGGTACGTGCCGAACGGGTCGGCGCCGGTGCGGCTGACGAGTGCGACCCGCCGGCCCAGGCGCGCGGCGGCGACGGCGACGTTGGCCGGCGAGCCGCCGAGGAACTTCCCGAAGGTCTCGGCCCGGGCCAGCTCCACCCCGACCCGCAGCGGATAGAGGTCCACGCCGAGCCGGCCCATCGTGATCAGGTCGTACGGCTGGTCGTACGGCTCCGCCGCCATGCCACGTCACCTCTCGCCACGGCCCCCCGGGCCCACGCCCCAGGTCTATCCACGGCCCCGGACGGTGTCAACGACATGTCCTGACATTCGGACGCGCCGTCGGACGACGTCTTGACGGCTTTCCGGGTCCGTCCCAAGGTGGCATTCATGACGATCCCGACGAACCCGTCGCCGCCGTCCCGTATCCGTGTGGGTTCCGCCCCCGACTCCTGGGGGGTGTGGTTCCCGGACGACCCCCGGCAGGTGCCGTGGCAGCGGTTCCTCGACGAGGTGGCGGGCGCCGGATACGCCTGGATCGAGCTCGGCCCGTACGGCTATCTGCCCACCGATCCGGGCGTCCTCGCCGAGGAGACCGCCCACCGGGGGCTGAGCGTCTCGGCCGCGACCGTGTTCACCGGGCTGCACCGCGGCCCGGAGGTGTGGGAGCGGACCTGGGGACATGTGGCCGAGAACGCTGCCCTCGCCCAGGCGATGGGCGCCGAGCACCTGGTCGTGATCCCCTCCTTCTGGCGGGACGACCGCACCGGCGCCGTCCTGGAGGACCGCGTCCTCGGCGCCGAGCAGTGGCGCCATCTGACCGGTCTGACCGAGCGGCTCGGCCACGAGGTCCGGGAGCGCTACGGCCTGCGGATCGTCGTCCACCCGCACGCCGACACCCATCTCGACAGCGAGGAGAACGTCACCCGCTTCCTGGACGCCACCGACCCGGACCTGGTCTCGCTCTGTCTGGACACCGGGCACTACGCCTACTGCGGCGGCGACAGCGTCAAGCTGATCGAGACCTACGGCGAGCGGATCGGCTACCTGCACCTCAAGCAGGTCGATCCCGAAGTGCTGGCCCAGGTCGTCGCCGACGAGGTGCCGTTCGGCCCGGCGGTGGCCCGCGGGGTGATGTGCGAGCCACCGGCCGGTATCCCGGCCCTCGAACCGGTCCTCGCCGCCGCGCGGGCCCTGGACGTCGACCTGTTCGCGATCGTCGAGCAGGACATGTACCCGTGCGACCCGGACCGGCCGTACCCGATCGCCGAGCGCACCCGCCACTTCCTCCGCTCCTGCGGTTACTGATGTCCCGCTGATGCGGTGTGTCACTTTCGTTCCATCCGTCCTCCCTTCGTCACACATATCTCCATTACGCGGGTTTTCCGTCACAGGCGCTCAACAGCCGCTCTCCTCCTGTCGGCAGGGGCCGCTCTCCGGGCACAGGCTCAGTGATCACCAGTGACGTCCGGCGACTCCCCCGACGGCGCCCCCGCGCCGAGGCCGCCGGACACGCAGGAGAGGTGCCACGCATGACGGACAGAAGGCTCTGGTCGTACAAGGACATCGCCGCGCACATCAGGGTGCAGCCGGACACGGTCCGCTCCTACCGGAAGCACGGGCTGCTCCCGGCCCCCGACCACGTCGAGTCGGGCAAGCCCTACTGGTACGCGGACACCATCCACGCCTGGGTCGCCAACCGACCGGGAAACCGGAGGTCCTAGCCGACCGGCTCGGGCGCCCGCTCCCCCTCGGAACGGGGCGCCTCCGGTATCCCGCCGCCGTTGCCACCGCCACCGCCTCCGTGGCCGTTGCCACCGCCGCCGTTGCCGTCGCCGCCCTCGCTGATGCCGAAGCGGTCGTGGAGGCGGCGCAGCGGCCCGGGGGCCCACCAGGTGAGGCGGCCCGTCAGCTTCATGACGGCCGGGACGAGCAGGCTGCGCACCACCATGGCGTCCATGAGGACGGCGAGGGCGACGCCGAGGCCGAGCATCTTGGTGTTGGTGACCCGGGAGGTGCCGATCGCGACCATGACGACGGCCAGGATGACGGCGGCCGCGGTGATCAGGCCGCCGGTGCGGCGCAGTCCGAAGCGAACGGCGTGCTCGTGGTCGCCGGTGGCGTCGTACTCCTCCTTGATCCGGGAGAGCAGGAACACCCCGTAGTCCATGGAGAGTCCGAAGGCCACGCAGAACATCAGGACGGGCAGGGTGGTCTCGATGTCGCCGCTCGGGGTGAAGCCGAGCAGTCCGGAGAGGTGGCCGTCCTGGAAGACCCAGACGACGGCGCCGAACATGGCGGTGAGGCTGAGCGCGTTGAGCACGACGGCCTGGACCGGTATGAGGACGCTGCCGGTGAGCAGGAAGACGAGGACCAGGGTGACGACGGCGATGATGCCGGCCGCCCAGGGCAGCCGCCCGCCTATCGCGTGCTTGGAGTCGACGAGGACGGCGGCGACGCCGGTGACGGAGGTGTCGAACGGGGCTCGCTCGGCGCGCAGTTCGCCGACCACCCGCTGGGCCCCGGCGCCGACGCTCTCGCCGTGGGGGACGACCGTGAAGTAGGCGCGGGCCCGCCCGCCGGCCGGGGAGGTCACCGGCCCGTCGACCCGGGCGACCCCGTCGAGCCGGGCGATCCGGTCCCGGTAGTCGGCGTACTGGCCGGGAGTGGCCCGGCCCTCGGCGAGCACGGTGAGCGCGCCGCCGGGGTTGCCGGGGAAGCCGTCGCGGAGCTGGTCCTGGACGACGCGGGACTCGCTGGTGGCCGGGAGCTGCCGGTCGTCGGCGGTGCCGAACGTGACGCCCAGGAAGGGCAGTCCGAGCAGCACGAGCCCGGTGGCGGTGGCGACGGCGAACCAGGGCGCCCGCCGCATCACGAGGGCCGCCGCCCGTCCCCAGCCCGTGCCTTCCTCGGCGCTCTGCGCGCCCTGGGCGGACTTGCGGCGGAAGAGCCGGCGCAGGTCGAGGGCGTTGACCCGGTCGCCGAGGAGCAGCAGCGCGGCCGGCAGCAGGATCAGGGCCGCCGCGGCGGCCAGCAGGACGACGGCGATGCCGGCGTACGCGAAGGAGCGCAGGAAGTACTGCGGGAAGACCATCATGGCGGCGAGGGAGACGGCGACGGTCAGGGCGGAGAAGAGCACGGTCCGCCCGGCGGTGCGCAGCGTGGTGGCGACGGCCGTCGCCGGCGTGGCTCCGCCTGCCAGTTCCTCGCGGAAGCGCCGGACCACGAACAGGGCGTAGTCGATGGCGAGTCCGAGGCCGAGGGCGGTGGTGAGGTTCAGGGCGAAGACGGAGACGTCGGTGACCTCGGTGAGGCCGCGCAGCACGGCGTTGGTGCCGAGGATGGCGACGACGCCGATGCCGAGCGGCAGCAGGGCGGCGACGGCGCTGCCGAAGACCATGACGAGCAGCACGAGGGTGAGCGGCAGGGCGATCAGCTCGGCCCGCAGCAGGTCCTCCTGGATGAGCGTCTGCATCTCGTGGCGGACGGCGAGCGGGCCGCCGACGGAGACCCGTACGGGCCCGTGGGTGCCGCGGAACTCGGGGGCGATGCGCTCCAGGACCGCGCCGGCGGCCTTCTCGTCGCCGTCGATCCGGGCGGCTATGACGGCCTGGTGCCCGTCCTTGGAGCGCAGGGCCGGGGAGCCGGTCTGCCAGTAGGAGCCGACGCCGGCGACGCCCGGCTCGGCGTCGAGCCGGGCGGCGAGCCGCCGGGCCTCGGCGGCGACGGCCGGGGAGTCGACCCCGGCCCGGCCGGCGTCGAGGAGCAGCAGCACATTGGGCTGGGAGGCGGGGAACTCCCGCTCCAGGGTCTTGAGCGCGTACGTGGACTGGGCGTCCGGGTCCTCCCAGCCGCCGCTGCCCATCCGGTCGGCGACACCGCTGCCGGCGAACACCGCGAGCGCGGTGATCACGAGCGCGAGGAGGAGCGAGAGGCGCGGCCGGGCCGTGACGAATCTCGTCCAGCCACCCGGCCCGTCACCCACCGGCCCGTCACCCACCGGCCCGTCGCCCACCGGCCCGGACCCACCCCCCGTGAGCAGCGCTTTCTTGACTTCGGCCATGAGGCGGTGTCCCCTTCACCGTGGCCCCCGCAGACCGTGCGGGGGTCGTCCAGTGCCCGTCCATTGCCCATAGACTGGCAAACACGAGTGATAACTCGCGTTTTTCAAGAATGCGAGCGACCTCTCGTGTTTGTCAATCGCGTTCAGAGAGCTGGGGACAGCCATGTCCGAGGAGACTCCCGGGACGACCCCCGAGGAAACGAAGCCGCGCCGCCGCCAGGCCCGCGGCGAGCGCCGCATCGCGCAGCTGCTCCAGGCCGCCGCGAACGTCTTCTGCGCGAAGGGCTACACGGCGGCGAGCACCAACGCGATCGCGCGCGAGGCGAGCGTCTCGCCCGGCACGCTCTACCAGTACTTCCCGAACAAGGAGGCGATCGCCCTCGAACTCGGCGACCGGCTGCTCGCCGACATGCGGGCGGCCCACGGCCAGGCGTTCACCACAGCGAACCTGGGCCTGCCGCTCCCCGAGCTCGTCGACGCCGTCCTCGACCCCCTGATCGAGTTCAACTGCCAGAACCCGGTCTTCCTCGCGCTCATGCACGGCTCGGAGATCCCCGGCCGGATCGCCGAGGAGCACGATGCCCTGCACGCCTCGATGCTGGCCGCGGTCGGCGAACTGATGGCCCACTACCTGCCCGCGAGCGAGGCCGCCCAGCGCACCCGGATCTCCGACATGATCTTCGCCATCGTGAAGGCGGGACTCGCTCTCGTCCTGGCCGCACCCGAGGGTCAGGAGCGGGAGGCGGTGATCACCGAGCTGAAGACGGTCCTGTTGCGGTACCTCGGCCCGCTCCTGACGGACCGGGCACTCACCACGACTCCGAGCCCGTGACCCGCTCCCGCTCCTGCTCCCGCTCCTCCGCGCGCCCGGACACCGGGCCGCCCTCCCCCGCCGCCCGCAGCCGCATCGCGAGCAGCGGGAACACGAGCACCGACACCATCCCGGCCCCGACCAGCGCCGCCGCCTCACCTGCCGTGAGCGCCTTGTCGTCGACGCCGATGGTGGTGATCGCGACGACGAGCGGCAGCGCCGTGGAGCCGTAGAGGACGAGCGCGCCCCGGTCGCGCAGGCCGAGGTCGCGCGGCGCCAGGAGCCAGACCGGCCCGCCCCGCACGACGAGGAACAGCGCCAGGAAGAGCGGCAGGAGCAGCAGCGTACGGCCGCCGCCGAGCAGCGAGTCGAGGTCGAACTCGATGCCCGTGACGACGAAGAAGACGGGCACGAGGAAGCCGAAGCCGACCGCCTCGACCTTCTCCAGGATCTGCGGCCCGCTCTCCGGCGCCGCCCCGGCGAGCAGCAGCCGGGTGATGAGACCGGCGGCGAACGCGCCGAGCAGCACGTCGAGCCCGAGCGCCTGCGAGGCGCCCAGCATCAGGGCGAGCAGCAGGAAGACGAAGCGGACCGCGAACTGGGCGCTGGTGTGCAGGGTCCGGGCGATGATCCGGGAGAACCAGGGCGGGCGCGGCCGCAGCGCCCAGAAGACGGCGCCCGCCGTGAGCGCGGCGAAGACGGCGAGCAGCGCCGTGGACTCGGCCGGCTTGCGGCCGCTGAGCAGCAGCGCCATGGCGATGATCGGCCCGAACTCGCCGACCGCGCCGAAGGCCATGACCACGGAGCCGAAGCGCCCGTGCAGATCGCCGGCGTCGCGCAGCACGGGCAGCACGGTGCCGAGGGCGGTGCTGGTCAGGGCGACGCCGATGAAGACGCCCTTGTCGTAGCCGCCGCCGAGCAGCACGCCGGCGACGAGGCCGAGCGCCAGGGCGGCCAGCCAGGCCCACACCGATCGGCGCAGGGTGTCGCCGCGGACCTTGCCGAACTCGATCTCGTACCCCGCGAGGAAGATCAGCATGGTGAGGCCGAGCTGGGAGAGCCCGTCGACGAGCGCGTCGGGCTCCGCCCAGCCGAGGACGTCGGGGCCGATGACGATGCCGAGCAGGATCTCGAAGATGACGAGCGGCACGGGGAGCCAGCGGCCGGCCCCGTAGGCGAGCAGCGGCGCCAGGACGGCGACCGTCATGATCAGGATCAGCGTGGTCCCCGAATGCGACATATGGGGTGAATACCATAGGGCTCGGCCCGGCCGCGGGAGCGGCGCGAGGAGGGTCACAGGGCGGATTGATACCCCCTGGGGGTACACTGGGTGGTAGTACGGCGTACGGACCCGCGACGCGCGGGACCGCGCACCCCGAACGCCTCGAAGAGGAGAGCCGATGACCGCCGAGACGAAGACCGAACTCACCACCGTCTACCAGGTCAAGGGCATGACCTGTGGCCACTGCGAGGGCGCGGTGGCCGGCGAGATCTCCGAGATCGCCGGCGTCTCCTCGGTCACGGCCGTCGCCGCGACCGGCCGGGTCACCGTCGTCTCCGCCGCCCCGCTCGACGAGGAGGCCGTCGCCGCCGCCGTCGACGAGGCCGGCTACGAACTGGTCGGCCTCGCCTAGAGCCTCGCTCACCCAGGGCGTCGGTCAGGGCATCGCCCGGAGCCTCGCCCGGAAGGCGTTCCCGCAGCGCTGCCGCAGGGCCGTACGGTGACTACGTACGGCCCTGCTCCCCTTTGGAACCGCTGATGACCTCCACGATCACCGAGCTGACGATCGGCGGGATGACCTGCGCCTCCTGCGCGGCCCGCGTCGAGAAGAAGCTCAACCGGATGGACGGGGTGACGGCCACCGTCAACTTCGCCACGGAGAAGGCCCGGGTCGAACACCCGGCCGCGGTCCCGGTCGCCGAGCTGATCGCCACGGTCGTCAGGACCGGCTACACCGCCGAGGAACCCCCTCCGCCGGAGCCCGAGCCCGAGCCCGCCGGGCAGGAGGAGCCGGAGCGGGACCCCGAGCTCGCCTCGCTCCGCGAGCGGCTCACCGTCTCCGCCGTCCTCGCCCTGCCCGTCGTCCTGCTCGCGATGGTCCCGGCCCTCCAGTTCGAGAACTGGCAGTGGCTCTCGCTCACCCTCGCCGCACCCGTCGTCGTCTGGGGCGGCCTGCCCTTCCACCGCGCCACCTGGACGAACCTCAGGCACGGCGCCGCCACCATGGACACCCTCGTCTCGGTCGGCACGCTCGCCGCCTTCGGCTGGTCGCTCTGGGCGCTCTTCCTCGGCGACGCCGGCATGCCCGGCATGCGGCACACCTTCGACCTCACCGTCTCCCGCGACCACGCCTCCTCCACCATCTACCTGGAGGTCGCCGCCGGGGTCGTCACCTTCCTCCTGCTCGGCCGCTACCTGGAGGCCCGCGCCAAGCGGAAGGCCGGCGCCGCCCTGCGCGCCCTGATGCGGCTCGGCGCCAAGGACGTGACCGTCCTGCGGGCCGGCGCCGACGGGCGCGTCACGGAGGTACGGATCCCGGTCGACGGGCTGGCGGTCGGCGACCGCTTCGTCGTACGGCCCGGGGAGAAGATCGCCACCGACGGCACCGTCACCGAAGGCGACTCCGCCGTCGACGCGTCCATGCTGACCGGCGAGTCCGTGCCCGTCGACGTGATCCCGGGCGACGCCGTCACCGGCGGCTGCGTCAACACCTCCGGTCGCCTCGTCGTCGAGGCCACCCGGGTCGGCGCCGACACCCAGCTGGCCCGCATGGCCAGGCTCGTCGAGGACGCCCAGAACGGCAAGGCCGAGGTGCAGCGGCTCGCCGACCGCATCTCGGCCGTCTTCGTGCCCGTCGTGATCCTGATCGCGCTCGGCACCCTCGTCACCTGGCTGCTCGCCACGAGCGACACCACGGCCGCCTTCACGGCCGCCGTCGCCGTCCTGATCATCGCCTGCCCGTGCGCCCTCGGCCTCGCCACCCCGACCGCGCTCATGGTCGGCACCGGCCGCGGCGCGCAGCTCGGCATCCTGATCAAGGGCCCGGAGGTCCTGGAGTCCACCCGCCGCGTCGACACCGTCGTCCTCGACAAGACCGGCACGGTCACCACCGGCCGGATGGAGCTGACCGGCGTGCACGTGTACGGGGGCGCCTACGGCTCCGGCGGCACGGACGAGGCGGAGCTGCTGCGGCTCGCGGGCGCCCTGGAGCACTCCTCCGAGCACCCGGTGGCCCGGGCGATCGCGGCCGGCGCCGCCGAGAAGGTCGGCGAGCTTCCCGTACCGAAGACCTTCGAGAACGTGCCCGGGCTCGGGGTGCGGGGCTCGGTCGAAGGGCATCTGGTGCTCGTCGGACGCGCCGGGCTGCTCGCGGCCGAGGGCGTCGACGTGCCCGCGGAGGCCGCTGCGGGCGTGGTGCACGTGGCCTGGGACGGGCGGGCGCGCGGGACCCTCACGGTCGCCGACGCGGTCAAGGGGACCAGCGCGGAGGCGGTGGCCCGGCTGCGCGGCCTGGGGCTGCGACCGGTGCTGCTCACCGGGGACGCCCGGGCCGTGGCCGAGCGGGTGGCGGCGGAGGTCGGCATCGACGAGGTGATCGCCGAGGTGCTGCCGCAGGACAAGGTGGACGTGGTCAGGCGGCTCCAGGCCGAGGGGCGCACGGTCGCCATGGTCGGCGACGGCGTGAACGACGCCGCGGCCCTGGCCACCGCGGATCTGGGTCTGGCGATGGGCACCGGCACCGACGCGGCCATCGAGGCGGGCGACCTCACGCTGGTGCGCGGGGACCTGCGGGTCGCGGCGGACGCGATCCGGCTGTCCCGGCGGACCCTCGCGACGATCAAGGGGAACCTCGGCTGGGCCTTCGGCTACAACCTGGCCGCGCTGCCGCTGGCGGCGGCCGGACTGCTCAACCCGATGATCGCCGGCGCAGCGATGGCCTTTTCGTCCGTGTTCGTCGTCACGAACAGCCTGCGGCTGCGCCGGTTCTCGTGAATTGACCTACACGTGACTCACAGGACCTTCACAAAGAGATCTAGATCACAGATATTTGGGGGTAACCATCTGGGCCGTTCGCGAGTCTAAGTGGGCGATGCCGAGAACGTCTTGGGGGACGTTCATGGGATGTCTTGGGGGACGTCCCAGGCAAGCGCGGCCGGGGCACGTGCACCGGGGAGCTTTGAGCGGCCCTCCCGTATACGTACCCCGGCAGACCGCGCCGCACGGCGCCCGGCCCGGATCCCGTGGGGGGAATCCGCACCGGGGATATGGGAAGCGCCCCGTCCGTCGACCCGTGGGGGGATCGACGGCGGGGCGCTTCCGCTTACGGCTCGGCCGGTCTCACGGCAGTGCGGTGACCTCGGGTCAGCGGGCCTCGACCGGGACGAAGTCGCGCTCGACGACACCGGTGTAGATCTGGCGCGGGCGGCCGATGCGGGAGCCCGGCTCCTTGATCATCTCGTGCCACTGGGCGATCCAGCCCGGGAGGCGGCCGAGGGCGAAGAGGACCGTGAACATCTCGGTCGGGAAGCCCATCGCGCGGTAGATCAGACCCGTGTAGAAGTCCACGTTCGGGTAGAGGTTGCGCGAGACGAAGTACTCGTCGGAGAGCGCGTGCTCCTCCAGCTTGAGCGCGATGTCGAGCAGCTCGTCGGACTTGCCGAGGGCCGACAGGACGTCGTGCGCCGCCGCCTTGATGATCTTGGCGCGCGGGTCGAAGGACTTGTACACCCGGTGGCCGAAGCCCATCAGGCGGACGCCGTCCTCCTTGTTCTTCACCTTGCGGATGAAGGAGTCGACGTCGCCGCCGTTGGCCTGGATGCCCTCCAGCATCTCCAGGACGGACTGGTTGGCGCCACCGTGCAGCGGGCCCCACAGGGCCGAGATGCCGGCGGAGATCGAGGCGAACATGTTCGCCTGCGAGGAGCCGACCAGACGGACGGTGGACGTCGAACAGTTCTGCTCGTGGTCCGCGTGCAGGATCAGCAGCTTGTCGAGCGCCGAGACCACGACCGGGTCCAGGTCGTACTCCTGGGCCGGGACCGAGAAGGTCATGCGCAGGAAGTTCTCGACGTAGCCGAGGTCGTTACGCGGGTAGACGAACGGGTGACCGATCGACTTCTTGTACGCGTAGGCCGCGATCGTCGGCAGCTTGGCGAGCAGCCGGATCGTGGAGAGGTGGCGCTGCTTCTCGTCGAACGGGTTGTGGCTGTCCTGGTAGAAGGTGGACAGCGCGGAGACCACGGAGGACAGCATCGCCATCGGGTGGGCGTCCCGCGGGAAGCCGCGGAAGAAGTTCTTGACGTCCTCGTGGACCAGCGTGTGCTGGGTGATCTCGTTCTGGAACGTGGTGAGCTCGTCCGCCTTCGGCAGCTCACCGTTGATCAGCAGGTACGCCACCTCCAGGAAGGTGGACTGCTCGGCCAGCTGCTCGATGGGGTAGCCGCGGTACCGCAGGATGCCCTGCTCACCATCGAGGTAGGTGATGGCGGATTTATAGGCGGCGGTGTTGCCGTATCCGCTGTCCAGGGTGACCAGACCGGTCTGGGCTCGGAGCTTGCCGATGTCGAAGCCCTTGTCGCCGACGGTGCTGTCGACCACCGGGTAGGTGTATTCACCGTCCGCGTACCGCAGTACTACAGAGTTGTCGCTCACGTCATCCCTCACCGACGTAGTGCCTCTTCTTCGAGGTGCCCTGACTGTCTCTACCATCCCCCATTTGGCTCAGGAGAGTGCACTCGGGGTCGACCATTGGGCCATTTGGCGGCACTCAGTGCCGCCAACCTGCTCATCCTGCCCCCTTCGCCCCGGTTCCGGTAGTCCTCCGTGATCTTTCACACCAGAGTGGCCCCTGTGAGCCGATGGGCCAGTGAGGTAAAGCGGCGACCGGCCGAAACCGTACGCACCGCCTGGGCGATCGCGCGGCGCGACCCGACGAGCACCACGAGCTGCCGGGCGCGGGTGACGGCCGTGTAGAGCAGGTTGCGCTGGAGCATCATCCAGGCGCTGGTGGTGACCGGGATCACCACGGCCGGGTACTCGCTGCCCTGCGAGCGGTGGATGGTCACAGCGTAGGCATGGGCCAGCTCGTCCAGCTCGTCGAAGTCGTACGGCACCTCCTCGTCCTCCTCCGTGCGGACCACGAGCCGCTGCTCGACCGCGTCGAGGGAGGTGACGACGCCCACGGTGCCGTTGAAGACGCCGTTGGCGCCCTTCTCGTAGTTGTTGCGGATCTGGGTGACCTTGTCGCCGACCCGGAAGACCCGGCCACCGAAGCGCTTCTCGGGCAGGTCCGGGCGGGCCGGGGTGATCGCCTGCTGGAGCAGCCCGTTGAGCGAGCCGGCGCCGGCGGGGCCCCGGTGCATGGGGGCGAGGACCTGGACGTCGCGGCGCGGGTCGAGGCCGAATTTGGCGGGAATCCGGCGGGCGGCGACCTCCACCGCCACCCGGGCGGCGTCCTCCGTCTCCTCCTCGGCGAAAAGGAAGAAGTCCGGCAGGCCGGTGGTGACGGGCGGGACGCCCGCGTTGATCCGGTGCGCGTTGGTGACCACCCCGGACTGCTGCGCCTGCCGGAAGATCCGGGTCAGCCGGACCGCCGGGACCGGGCTGCCCGGGGCGAGCAGATCGCCGAGCACCTCGCCCGCGCCGACCGACGGGAGCTGGTCCACGTCCCCCACCAGGAGCAGGTGGGCACCCGGTGCCACCGCCTTGACCAGCTTGTTCGCGAGCAGCAGGTCCAGCATGGAGGCCTCGTCGACCACGACCAGGTCGGCGTCGAGCGGCCGGTCCCGGTCATAGGCCGCGTCGCCGCCCGGCTTCAGCTCCAGGAGCCGGTGCACGGTCGACGCCTCCGCCCCGGTGAGCTCCGCGAGCCGCTTCGCCGCCCGGCCGGTGGGAGCGGCGAGCACCACCCTGGCCCGCTTGGCCCGGGCCAGCTCCACGATCGACCGGACCGTGAACGACTTGCCGCAGCCCGGTCCGCCGGTCAGCACCGCGACCTTGCGGGTCAGGGCGAGCCGCACCGCCTGCTCCTGCTCCGGCGCGAGCGAGGCGCCCGTACGGTCCGCGAGCCAGGCCAGCGCCTTGTCCCAGGCCACGTCCTGGAAGCCGGGCATCCGGTCCTCGTCGGTGGTGAGCAGACGGCGGACCTGACCGGCGAGGGACAGCTCGGCCCGGTGGAACGGGATCAGGTACACGGCCGTGACCGGCAGCCCCTCCGGTCCCGGCACCTTCTCCCGCACGACCCCCTCCGGATCCTCGGCGAGGTCACCCAGGCAGTCGATGACCAGGCCCGTGTCCACCTGGAGAAGCTTCACGGCGTCCGAGATCAGGCGCTCCTCCGGCAGGAAGCAGTGCCCCTGGTCGGACGACTGCGACAGCGCGTACTGCAGCCCGGCCCGCACCCGGTCCGGGCTGTCGTGCGGGATGCCGACGGCCTGGGCGATCCGGTCCGCGGTGAGGAAGCCGATGCCCCAGACGTCGGCGGCGAGCCGGTAGGGCTGGTTCTTCACGACGGAGATCGAGGAGTCCCCGTACTTCTTGTAGATCCGCACGGCGATGGAGGTCGACACGCCGACCCCCTGGAGGAAGACCATCACCTCCTTGATCGCCTTCTGCTCCTCCCAGGCCGCGCCGATCAGCTTCGTCCGCTTGGGCCCGAGGCCGGGCACCTCGATGAGCCGCTTCGGCTCGGTCTCGATGACGTCGAGGGTGTCCGTGCCGAAGTGGTCCACGATCCGCTCGGCGATCCGGGGCCCGATGCCCTTGATCAGGCCCGAGCCCAGATAGCGGCGGATGCCCTGGACCGTGGCCGGCAGCACGGTCGTGTAGTTCTCCACGGTGAACTGCCGTCCGTACTGCGGATGCGAGCCCCAGCGCCCCTCCATCCGCAGGGACTCCCCCGGCTGGGCACCGAGCAGCGACCCGACGACGGTGAGCAGCTCGCCGGAGCCACGGCCGGTGTCGACGCGGGCGACCGTGTACCCGTTCTCCTCGTTGGCGTAGGTGATCCGCTCCAGGACGCCTTCGACCACTGCGGGATTGGACATGATCCGACGGTAGCGAAGGGCTCGGACAGCGGGGGCGGGGCTGTGGAAAACCGGGGAGGGCGGCCCCGCCCCAGGCCCCGCTCACACTGCCAGGAACGCCTCCACCGTCTCCTCCAGGACCTCCACGCCGTCCCGCGCCCACAGCTCGTCGTTGAACAGCTCGACCTCCACCGGGCCCCGGTAGCCCGCCTTCTCCACCAGCTCGCACCACGCGGCCAGGTCGATCGCTCCCGACCCGAGCTGACCCCGGCCGTTCAGCACGCCCGCCGGCAACGGGGTGATCCAGTCGGCCAGTTGGAAGGAGTGGATACGGCCCTCGGCGCCCGCGCGGGACACCGCCGCCGGGGCGCGGTCGTCCCACCAGAGGTGGTAGGTGTCGACGACGACGCCCACCTCGTCGGCGGGGAAGCGCCCGGCGATGTCCAGGGCCTGGTCGAGGGTGGAGATCGCGCAGCGGTCGGCGGCGAACATGGGATGGAGGGGCTCGATGGCCAGGCGGATGCCGCGCTCGGCCGCGTACGGGGCGAGGGCGGCGATCGCGCCGGCGATGCGGGCGCGGGCGGCGGGCAGGTCGCGGGTGGCGGCAAGGTCGCGAGTGGCGGGCAGGTCGCGGGTGGCGGCAAGGTCGCGAGTGGCGGGCAGGTCGCGGGTGGCTGGGAGGTCGCGGGTGGCGGCGGGCAGGTCGCGCGGGCCCGGGCCGCGGGCCGGCAGGCCGCCGGAGACGAGGACGAGGGTGTCGGTGCCGAGGGCGACGGCCTCGTCGATCGCCGCGCGGTTCTCCGCCTCCCATCCGTCGCTCGTGAAGAAGCCGCCGCGACAGAGGGTGGTGACGGTCAGCCCGGCGTCCCGGACCAGCGCGGCGGCGGCCTCGACCCCGTACTCCCGCACGGGTTCGCGCCACAGGCCGACGCCCGGGACGCCGAGCCGGACGCACTGGGCGACCAGGTCGGGCAGCGGGAGCTGCTTGACGGTCATCTGGTTGACGCTGAGGCGGTCGAGGTTCACCGGGGCACTCCATAGACCGTGAGCAGGGAACGCATGCGGGATGCCGCGAGCGCCGGGTCCGGGAACAGGCCGAGTCCGTCGGCGAGTTCGTACGCCCGGGCGAGGTGCGGGAGGGAGCGGGCGGACTGGAGGCCGCCGACCATCGTGAAGTGGTCCTGGTGGCCGGCGAGCCAGGCGAGGAGGACCACGCCGGTCTTGTAGTAGCGGGTCGGGGCCTCGAAGAGGTGCCGGGAGAGCGCGACGGTCGGGTCGAGGAGGGCACGGAAGCCGGCCGTGTCGCCCGTGTCGAGGACCCGCACCGCCTCCGCCGCCAGCGGGCCCAGCGGGTCGAAGACGCCGAGCAGCGCGTGGCTGAATCCCCGGGCGTCGCCCGCGATCAGCTCGGGGTAGTGGAAGTCGTCGCCCGTGTAGCAGCGGACGCCGTCGGGCAGCCTGCGCCGCAGCGCGATCTCCCGCCCCGCGTCGAGCAGCGACACCTTGACGCCGTCGACCTTGTCCGGGTGGGCCGCGATCACCTCCAGGAAGACGTCCGTCGCCGCGTCGAGGTCCGCCGTACCCCAGTAGCCCTCCAGGGCCGGGTCGAACATCGGGCCCAGCCAGTGCAGGATCACCGGCTCGGCCGCCTGGCGCAGCAGCTGCCCGTACACCTCCAGGTAGTCCTCGGGCCCGGTCGCCGTCGCCGCGAGGGCGCGCGAGGCCATGAGGATCGCCTGGGCGCCCGACTCCTCGACGACGGCGAGCTGCTCCTCGTAGGCCCGCCGGATCGACGACAGGTCGGCGGGGAGGGTGAGTTGGTCGGTGCCGACTCCGCAGGCGATCCGGCCGCCCACCGCCTTCGCCTCGGCGGCCGAGCGGCGGATCAGCTCGGCGGCCCCCGCCCACTCCAGGCCCATGCCGCGCTGTGCGGTGTCCATCGCCTCGGCGACGCCGAGCCCGTGCGACCACAGGTGGCGGCGGAAAGCGAGGGTGGCGTCCCAGTCGACGGCGGCGGGGCCGCCGGGGGTGGTGTCGGCGTACGGGTCGGCGACGACGTGCGCGGCGGAGAAGACGGTACGGGAGGTCGGCGGCCGTCCGGTCGCGGTGAGCGCGAGGGGCTCGGCGCGCGGCTCGTACGCCCGCAGCCCGCCGCCGGCTTGGGGCAGCCGGACGGATGCAGGACGCACGCGGCCGGGGCTCGGGCGCGCGGGACTCACGCGGGCGGGGGCGGGGTTCGGGGGTACGGTGCTCGCCCGCGCGGCAGCGGGGCTCACGCGGTCGGGGCTCACAGCGTCACCTCCGGGACCTCGAACCGGCGGCCCTCGGCCGCCGACCTGAGCCCGAGTTCGGCGAGCTGCACGCCGCGCGCGCCCGCGAGCAGGTCCCAGTGGTACGGCTCGCCGAGCACGACGTGGTGCAGGAACAGCTCCCACTGCGCCTTGAAGCCGTTGTCGAACTCCTCGTTGTCCGGCACCTCCTGCCACTGGTCCCGGAAGGACGGGCCCGCGCCGAGCGGCAGGTCCGGGTTCCAGACCGGCTTGGGCGTGGCGGAGCGGTGCTGGACGCGGCAGCCGCGCAGCCCGGCGACGGCGGAGCCGTGGGTGCCGTCGACCTGGAACTCGACGAGTTCGTCGCGGTGGACCCGTACCGCCCAGGAGGAGTTGATCTGCGCGACGGCCCCGCCCGCCAGCCGGAAGATGCCGTACGCGGCGTCGTCGGCCGTGGCCTCGTAGGGCTTGCCCTGCTCGTCCCAGCGGCGCGGGACGTGGGTGGCGACGGTGGCGGTGACGGAGGTGACGCGGCCGAAGAGCTCGTGGAGCACGTACTCCCAGTGCGGGAACATGTCGACGACGATGCCGCCGCCGTCCTCGGCGCGGTAGTTCCAGCTGGGGCGCTGGGCCTGCTGCCAGTCGCCCTCGAAGACCCAGTAGCCGAACTCGCCGCGCACGGAGAGGATCTCGCCGAAGAATCCGCCGTCGACGAGCCGCTTGAGCTTGCGCAGGCCCGGCAGGAACAGCTTGTCCTGGACGACGCCGTGGCGGATGCCCTTCGCCTCGGCCAGGCGGGCGAGTCCGAGGGCGCCGGCCAGGTCCGCGGCCGTGGGCTTCTCGGTGTAGACGTGCTTGCCGGCGGCGATGGCCCGGGTGAGGGCGTCGACGCGGGCGGAGGTGACCTGGGCGTCGAAGTAGATGTCGATGCTGTCGTCCGCGAGGACGGCGTCGAGGTCGGTGGACCACTCGGTCAGGCCGTGCCGCTCGGCGAGGGCGCGCAGGGCGTGCTCGCGGCGGCCGACGAGGACCGGCTCGGGCCACAGGGTCTCGCCGTTGCCGAGGTCGAGGCCGCCCTGCTCGCGCAGGGCGAGGATCGAGCGGACGAGGTGCTGGCGGTAGCCCATGCGTCCGGTGACGCCGTTCATGGCGATGCGGACTGTCCTGCGGGTCACGGAGGGGTTCCTCTCGTTCGACGGGCGGGGCGGAGGGGAGGGAAGACGCGAGGGAAAGCGCGAGGGAGCGCGGGAGAAAGGGCGGTGGAAAGCGCGGGAGAAAGCACGGTAGAAAGCGCTTTCTGTCGACGGTGACGCTAGCCTGCCGACATCACCGTCGACAAGGGCCCCGGAGGTACGTACGCGATGACCGTCACCCTGGCGGACGTGGCCGCCCGCGCACGGGTCTCCCCCGCGACCGTCTCCCGCGTCCTGAACGGCAACTACCCGGTCGCCGCCGCCACCCGCGAGCGGGTGATGCACGCGGTCGACGAGCTGGACTACGTCCCCAACGGCCCCGCGAGCTCGCTCGCCGCCGCCACCTCCGACCTCGTCGGCATCCTCGTCAACGACATCGCCGACCCGTTCTTCGGGATCATGGCGGGCGCGGCGCAGGGCGCGATGGGCGCCGGCGACCCCGGACTCGCCGGGAGCGAGAAGCTCGCCGTCGTCTGCAACACCGGCGGCTCCCCCGAGCGCGAACTCACCTACCTCACCCTGCTCCAGCGCCAGCGCGCCGCCGCCGTCATCCTCACCGGCGGCTCCCTGGAGGACGACGAGCACCAGGCGGCGGTCACGGCCAAGCTGGCACGGCTCGCCGAGGGCGGGACCCGGGTGGTGCTGTGCGGTCGGCCGCCCGTCCCCGGCGTCGCCGCCGCCACGCTCGCCTTCGACAACCGCACCGGGGCGCGCCTGCTCACCGAGCACCTGCTGGCCCTCGGTCACCGGCGGATCGGTTACGTGGCGGGACCGGCCGGCCGGACCACCACCCGGCACCGCCTGGAGGGCCACCGGGCGGCCCTCGCCGCGGCCGGGGTGCCCGAGGGACCCACGGCGCACGGCCCGTACGACCGCGCCGCCGGCCACACCGCCACCGTCGAACTCCTGCGCCGCGCCCCGGACCTGACCGCCGTCGTCGCCGCCAATGACACCGTCGCCCTCGGCGTCTGCGCGGCGCTGCGCGAGCGGGGCCTGGGCATCCCCGGGGACGTCTCGGTGGCCGGCTTCGACGACCTGCCGTTCTCCGTCGACGTGGTGCCCGCGCTGACGACCGTACGACTGCCGCTGTACGAGGCGGGGGCCCGCGCCGGACGGCTCGCGCTCGGCACGGAGCCGGCGCCGCCGGGAGGCGCGGCGGCGATCCCGGCCGAGCTGGTGGTACGGGGGTCGACGGCGCCGCCGCGGGGGTGACGCGAGGGCCGACGGCGCGGCCGCCGAGGTGACACGGATGTCGACGGCGCGGCGGCCCGGGGGGGGTGACGTGGGCGCCGACGGGGCGGCCGCCGGGGTGACCTGGGCGCCGACAGGGCGGCCGCCGGGGTGACCTGGGCGCCGAAGGCGCCGCCGCCGGGCTACCTGGGCGCCGGGGTGACGCGGGCGCCGGGGGTGACGCGGGCGCCGGGGTGACGCGGGCGCCGGGCCGCGCCAAGTGAGTGATCAGCCGGTTGCCCGGCATGACTGGCAGGCCGGGCGGAGCGCCCGAAGGCTTCCTCTCGACAGCCCCGATTCAAGGGCCCCCGAACCGAGAGGTGACCATGAGAGGAAACCCCCTGCCGCCGGGCGGGCCCGGATCAGTGCGCAAGCGGCTCGCGGCCGTCTGTGCCGCGGCGCTGCTGGCCGTCGGCCTCGCCCCGGCGGCGGCGCAGGCGTCACACGCACCGGGCGGGCGCGCGGCCGACCGGCAGACCGCCGCGCCCGGCACCGCCGTCGCCTGGGGCATCAACTTTGACGGCGAGCTCGGCGACGGCGCCACGACGCAGTTGTCCACCACCCCGGTCGGGGTGTGCGGCGGCTCCCCGTGCCCGAAGCCCTTCGACCAGGTGGTCGCGGCCGACGGCGACCACCAGCACAATGTGGCGCTGCGGTCCGACGGAAGCGTCTGGACCTGGGGAAGCAACAGCAGCGGCGAGCTGGGCGACGGCACCCTGACCCCGAGCTCCACGCCCGTGCAGGTGTGCGCCGTCGGGCAGACCGCGCCCTGTACCAGCTTCCTGACCGGAGTCTCCGCCGTCGCCGCGGGCTTCCACTACACCCTGGCCCTCCGCACGAACGGCACCGTGGTCGCGTGGGGCTCGAACGGCGCCGGCCAGCTCGGCAACGGATCGAACACCGACAGCAGCGTGCCCGTCGTCGTCAACGACATCATCGACGTGGCGTCGATCGCCGCCGGCGACAGCAG